>DATMNS010000040.1:0-11763 GCA_035568735.1 Chthoniobacterales bacterium
GAGCGGCGCGGAATTCACCCTCCTCGAAGGCGCGCATCGCTGCCACGCGGTCCTGCCCGTGCCCGGTCTGCACATGGTGCAGAACGCGCTCCTCGCCGTTGCCGCCGGGCGCGTCTTTGGCCTTTCCCTCGAGGAATGCGCCGCCGGTCTGGCGGCCGCGCCCGTCACCCAGGCTCGTTTGCAGATCAAGGAAATTCACGGGGTCCAGTTCATCGACGATAGCTACAACGCCAATCCGGACTCAACCAAGGCCGCGCTCCGCACCCTCGCCGAACTCGAGACCGCTGGCCGGCGTTTCGCCGTCCTCGGAGAGATGGCGGAGCTCGGGGCCGAAGCGCAGCGGGGCCACGAGGAGGTCGGTCAGGTCGCGGCGTCGTTAGGCATCGATTGCCTGATCGCTCTCGGCCAGGGCGCCGCGGAGATCGCCGCGGCCGCGGAGAGCGCCGGCCTCACGAGAAGCTGCGTGGTCGCGTCGGCGGCGGAAGCGGCCGGGCTGCTCGCGGAGGCGGCGCACCCGGGCGATCTCGTGCTCGTCAAGGGCAGCCGCGCGGCCCGGACCGAACGCGTGCTGGAGGAATTCGCGAGGCGCCAGATGGAGACCGGCTGCGCGTCATGATGTTCTACCTGCATCGCCTGACGGAGCAGTTCAAGGGCTTCAACGTTTTCTACTATGTCACCTTCCGCGCCGTCCTTGCGGCCATCACCGCTTTTGCGATTTCGCTCCTCTTTGGCAACTACATCATTCGGAAATTGGTTTCGCTGAAGTTTGGGCAGCCGATTCGCACCGCCTCGGAAGTGCGGCATCTGGCCGAGCTGCACGGCGGCAAAAAAGGCACGCCCACCATGGGCGGTGTGCTCATCATCGGTTCCGTCGTCGTCGCCTCCGTCATCTGGGCGCGGCCGGACAACCCATTCGTCTGGCTCGTGCTTTTCTGCATGGTCTATCTCGGCGTCCTCGGGTTCGTGGATGACTACCTAAAGGTCATCAAGAAAAATCCCGATGGCATCAGTGGCCGGCTCAAATTGCTCTTCCAAATTTTGCTCGCCGGGATCGTGACCGGATTTTTTCTGCTCAATCCGCTGATCGAAGTGCAGGCGCGCTCGCTCTACGTGCCGTTTTTCAAGGCGCCGGTGATCGTCAACCTGGGGATGTTCACTTTTTTCTTTTTCGCGCTCGTCATCGTCGGTGCGTCCAACGCGGTCAATCTCACTGATGGTCTCGACGGCCTGGCGATTGGCTGCACGATCACAGTCGCGTTCGCCTACGCGCTGCTCGCCTACGCGGCCGGCAATTTTCGCATCGCGCAATATCTCCAGGTCCCGTTTTACTCCTTCTCGGGCGAGCTCGCCGTTGTCTGCGCGGCGCTCGTCGGCGCCGGCCTGGGTTTCCTCTGGTTCAACTGCCATCCGGCCAAAGTTTTCATGGGCGACACCGGCTCGCTCGCGATCGGTGGAATGATCGGTGTCGTCGCGATTTGTTGTAAACAGGAGCTGCTCCTGGCGGTCGTGGGCGGTGTTTTTGTGATCGAGGCCGTCTCCGTCATTCTGCAAGTGCTGAGCTTTAAGTTGACCGGCAAACGGCTCTTCGCCATGTCGCCGATTCATCATCATTTCGAACTGAGCGGCTGGAAGGAAAACACCGTCATCGTGCGGTTCTGGATTCTCTCCATCATCTGCGCGCTCCTCGGCCTCGCCACCTTGAAACTACGATGAAGGCATTTTTTTCATCTGAGCCTGGACAGGCGGAAGCATGTCCCTCCGGAGGGACGCGCTTCCGCGCGTCGAGGCCCGTCTGCCTAACGAACGCACGACGTTCCACCGCCCGATGAAGCCCGATTACAAAAACAAAAAAATCGCCGTTCTCGGCGCGGGCCGGAGCGGAAAGGCGGCGGCGCTTTTGCTCGCGGACGAAGGCGCCAAAGTGACGCTGCTCGACAGCGCGCCCGAGGAAAAACTGGCCGGTCTCGAGCCGCTGCGGGCGCGCGGCGTTTACCTGCTCTGCGGTCCGCTCGCGCAGGAGGATCCCGCGGTCTACGACCTCGGCGTTTTTAGCCCGGGGATCGATCCGGAACTCGCTCTGGCCAAAAATTTTTCGCGCAAGAACATCCCGGTGATCGGGGAGTTGGAACTCGGCTGGCAGTTCTGTCGAGTGCCGGTCATCGGGATCACCGGCACAAACGGCAAGACGACGACGACGGAACTGATCGCGCAAATGCTCAACGCCTGCGGCCAGCCGACGGTCGCCTGCGGGAATATCGGCAAGCCGCTCGTTGAGGCGGCGCGCGAGAACGACGATCTCGCCGTCCTGACCGTCGAAGTGAGCTCGTTTCAGCTCGAGACGATCCGCGATTTTCATCCGGAGATCAGCGTCTGGCTCAACTTCGCGCCCGACCATCTCGATCGCTACCGCTCGATCCGCGAATACCGCGAGGCGAAGCTGCGCATCTTCGAGAACCAGACCGCCGCCGATACCGCGGTGGTCAACGTTTCGGAAAATCTCCCACCGCTCGCGCCTCGGCTCACGACCTTCAGCGCCTGGACCGACGGCGGCGACTTTTCGTTAGGCAACGGCTGGATTCTTTTCCGGCAGGAGCCGGTGCTGCAACTTTCCGACGCGCAGTTGCGCGGACCGCATAATGCCGAAAACATGATGGCGGCACTCGCCGTCGGCCGGGCCCGGGGCCTTTCCTTCGCGGAGATGGTCCCGCCGTTGTGCGCCTATCGCGCGCAGTTGCATCGCCTGGAATTGATCCGCGCGCTCGGCGGGGTCGATTACATCAACGATTCGAAGGCGACCAATCTCGATGCGCTCGAAAAGGCGCTCCTCAGCGCGACGAAACCGATCGTGCTCATCGCGGGCGGGAAGGACAAGGGTTTCGCCTTCGATTCGATCGCGCCGCTCGTCGCCCGCAAGGTGCGCCGCGCGATTCTAATCGGCGAGATCGCGGCGCGGGTGGCGAAGGACTGGCGCGACGCGACGCAATGCGAGCTCGCGTCTTCGTTAGGCGCGGCCGTCGAGCGCGCGCAGGCCATCGCGCATCCGGGCGAGACGGTCCTCTTTTCTCCCGGCACCTCCTCTTTCGACATGTTCAAAAGCTACGCCGACCGCGGCGACCAATTCCGCGCCCTCGTGCGCGGGCTACCCGACCCACCACTATGAAAATGCCATCGCTCCTGAAACGAAAGAAACTCCGCGCCACGACGGCCCGGCGTCGCACGCTCGGCCTGCCCAACGAAATGGACTACGAGGAGATGTCGGAGCCGAACATGAAATTGTCGCGCGCCCTCCTCATCGTGCTTCTTCTCCACATCGTGGCCGTCGCCGGGATCATCGCTTTCAACACGATCAAGACCCGGGAGACAACCGCGGCGGGGGTCGCGGAATCGTTTCCCTCCGCCGCGCCGGGGGCGAGTGCCGCGCCGTCGACCGCGCCTGACGATGCCACGTCGGTGGCGGCGCGGTCCGAGACCAAGACGCCGGAGAAGAGCGCGGAGCACGCCAAGCCGAAGACCTCCGAGGTGGCGGATTCAGGGAAGACCTATGTCGTGGTCAAAGGCGACAACCCGGTGACGATCGCGCGCCATCTGCACGTCTCCTACGACGCCCTGCTCGAGCTGAACCAGATCGATGACCCACGCAAGCTGCAGATCGGGCAGAAGCTGCGCATTCCCGAGCACGGCCCGGCAACCGCCAAACACAAAACAGACTAGAATGGCGCAAACGTTCGGATTTTTCAGTGGGCTAGGAAGCTGCCGGAGGGACGTGCTTCCGCACGTCCGTCATCTTTTCCCGGAGCGGGCCCGAGATTGGAAAGATGTTTTTCCCCGGCCGCAAGAGCCAGGGATCGCCGCCGCCAAAGCAAACCGGACGTGCGGAAGCACGTCCCTCCGAGACGGACTGGCCTAACGAGTATAACCGCTGATGCATCGCAAGAGCGCCTACATCTTATTCCTCGCTGTCCTGGGATTGCTCGCCATCGGTATCGTCATCCTTTTCAGCACCGGCGCTTTTGCCCGGGACAGCCAGGGCGATGTCTATTTCTACGTGCGAAAGCATGCTCTCTGGCTCGGGATTGGTTTGGTCGCCTGTCTTCTGGCGGCCCTGGTCGATTACCACGTCTGGCAGCGCACCTGGTGGATCTGGTTCGCGCTCTCCTTCGTTGGCCTGGCGCTTTGTTTTCTCCCGCCTTTTCGTCACAAGATCAACGGCTCCTGGCGCTGGCTGGAGTTTCACCACTTCACCTGTCAGCCCTCGGAGTTCGCGAAAATCGGCGCCGTCTTCTTCCTCGCCTTCTGGTTCTCGCGCTACGAGGCCGAGAGCAAGCAACTCTGGCGCGGTTTCGTGCTCCCGCTCGCCGTCATCAGTCTGCTCATTGCCTTGATCGTGACCGAGGTCGATCTCGGCACGACGGTCCTGATCGGCGCCACCACTTTCATTGTCATGTTCATCGCCGGCAGCAACCTCGCGCTCCTCGCCAGTCTGTTGTTAGGCGGGATCGGCACGATTTTTTTCCTCGCCACGCACATCGCCGAACGGAACAGCCGGCTGATGGCCTTCCTTCATCCGGAGCAATACAAACTGACGGCCGGATTGCAGCAGATGCAGGCCCTGATTGCCTGGGGCAGCGGCGGGATCGGCGGGCTCGGCCTCGGCAACGGCCGGCAAAAAATGTCCTATCTGCCCTACGCGCACACCGATTTTATTTTTCCCATCATCGGCGAGGAACTCGGGCTGCGTTTCAGCCTGCTCGTTATTTTTCTTTTCGTCCTCATTATCATCTGTGGTCTGACGATCGCGCTCCACGCGCGGGATCGATTTGGACTGCTTCTCGCGAGCGGAATCGTTTCCCTGATCGCCTTCCAGGCCGCGATCAACATCGGAGTGGTGACCTCGCTTTTGCCGAACAAGGGGTTGCCGCTGCCCTTTGTGAGCTATGGCGGCTCGAATCTTGTCGTGGCGCTTTTTGCGGTTGGGCTTCTCTTAAATATCTACCGACAGGGCGTGCTCGAGCCGCCGCCACGCAAGGAAATGGCGATGCGGGTCCGGGTCACCCCGAGGATCTAATGCGGCTCTCAACTCCCAATTCTCAACTCTCAACCTCTGCATGAACGCCGTGATCGCATGCGGAGGAACAGGCGGACATCTTTTCCCCGGCCTCGCGGTGGCCGAAGTGCTGCGGGCGCGCGGGCACGAGGTGCTCGTCTTTATCTCCGAGAAGGAGATCGACAGCCTCGCGCTCGAAGGGCGAACGGATTTTCGCTTTGAAAAACTCCCGACCATCGCACTGCCCTCGCCTTTCTCGCCCGCCATTCTCGCCTTCGTGAGGCGATTCAACGACAGTCTTTCGCTCTGCCGCGGGGTTTTCCGCAAGTTCAATCCGCATGTCGTCCTCGGGATGGGCGGTTTCACTTCCACGGCGCCGGTCCTCGCCGGACGGATGCGCGGCATCCCGACCTTCATCCACGAGTCGAATGCCTTTCCCGGGAAAGCGAATCGTCACACCGCGCGTTTTGTTCGCGCCGTTCTTCTCGGTTTCAAGGAGTGCGCGGCGTTTTTCCCGAAGGCGCAGACGGAATTTACCGGCACGCCGATTCGCTCCAGCCTGCGGCGGGTCGATCGCGCGGGGGCGCTCGAAAAACTCGGGCTGCGCCCGGGAATCCCGACCCTCCTCGTGATGGGCGGCAGCCAGGGGGCGAGCGGCATCAACCAGGCGTTGATCAAGGCACTGCCCGCGCTGCACGGCGTCGCGCTCCAGGTGATTCACCTCTCCGGCAGTCGCGACGAGCGTTTGCTGGAGGATAATTATCGACGCGAAAATATCCCCGCCTATGTCGCCGCTTTTCATCACCGGATGGAGGAAGTCTACAGTGCGGCGGATTTTGCCATCGCGCGCTCCGGCGCGGCCAGTCTCTCCGAGCTCGCGGCCTTCGCGCTGCCCGCTCTCCTCGTACCCTATCCCTACGCGGCGGACGATCACCAGACGCGCAATGCCGAGATCTTCGTCCGGGCAAACGCCGCCCTCCTGGTCAGGGAAAGCGAATTAACCGGCGAACCGCTCGCGCAAAAAATTCGCGATTTATTGAGCAACCCGGAAACCCTCCGCGCCATGTCGACCCACGCCGCGGCGCTGGCGGCAAAAAACGCGGCCAGTTTGGTCGTCGACACGATGGAGAGATACAGTCACCCAAATGACGCCGTCGCCGCCTGATCTCGACCTTCGGAAATTCCTCACCGAGGAGCGACACGCGATCCATTTGATCGGCGTCGCGGGCAGCGGGATGAGCGGGATTGCCGCGCTCCTGCTCGAGCTCGGGCACGATGTGCGCGGGTCCGACAAGGCACGCACCCTCGAGACCGAGCGGCTGCAGCAACTCGGGCTACGCTTTTATTCTCCGCACGACGCGGCGGACGCAGCCGACGCGGAGCTGGTCGTTTTCTCGTCGGCGATCAAGCAGGGCAATCCCATTCTGAGCGCGGCGCGGGAGCACCGGACGCCGGCGATTCGGCGGGCTGAAGCGCTGGCCGCGATGATGCGCGGAAAACGCGGGATCATCATTGCGGGGATGCACGGCAAAACGACGACCGCCGCGATGGCGGCACACGTTTTGCGCGGGGGCCAGTTGCACCCGTCGCATTATGTCGGCGCAGAGATTCCGATTCTCGGGAGCAACGCGCACTGGGATGCGCGCGGCGAATTCTTCGTCGCGGAAGGCGATGAGAGCGACGGCACGCTGCAGCTTTTTCACCCGGAGCACACGCTGATTCTCAACATCGAAGAAGAGCATCTCGACTTCTACAAGGACCTCGCCGCGATCGAGGTCGTGTTCACGAAACTGCTCCAGCAAACCAGCGGCGTGGTTTTTTATTGTGCGGACGATCCGCACGCCGCGCGTCTTTGCGGGGCGCGGAGCGGGGCCGTTTCCTTCGGGTTCAGCGAGCGGGCGCGCTATCGCGCGACCGGCCTCGAGCTGCACGATTTCGCGGCGACGTTTTGTGTGGAACGCGACGCGGAAAAGCTGGGCGATGCCACCCTGAGCGTGCCGGGCAGGCACAACGTGAGCAACGCTCTCGCCGTTATTGCGCTCGCCACCGAGCTGGGGATTCCGTTCGAGAAAATCGCCAAATCGTTAGGCACTTTCCGGCACGCCCGCCGCCGCTTCGAGATCAAGTATCAGAGCGATCGTTTTCTCCTGGTCGACGATTACGCCCATCATCCGACCGAGATTCGCGCCACCCTCGCGACTGCGAAATCCGCCGGGCGCAAACGCGTCCTGACGATGTTTCAGCCGCATCGTTATTCCCGCACCAGGGCGTTGCGGCAGGAGTTTGGCGCGGCCTTTGCAGACGCGGATCACGTTTTCGTGACCGACGTCTACGCCGCGAGCGAGGCCTCGTTGCCGGGCGTCACCGGGCAAACGATTGCGGACGCGATTTCAGCGCACGGTCATCGCGGGGTCTCGTATCAACCGCGGCTCGATCGGTTGCATTGCGACATGGGCCGCATGCTCGCCGCAGGCGACCTCGTGCTCAGTCTCGGCGCCGGTAATGTGCACGAGCAGTTGGCCACGCTCGCCGCGGAACTCGTCATCGCGGAAAAGCTGAAGGAAATCGTCGGCGCGGAAGGCGACGTCAGGCTGTCCGAGCCGCTGGCGAAACATACTACCCTGCGGGTCGGCGGGCCGGCGCAGTTCTGGGTGGAGCCGCGCAGCGAGGAAACTTTTGCCAGGCTGATTCGATTCTGCCGGCGCGAGAATCTGCCGCTCTTCGTCATCGGGCGCGGCTCGAATCTGCTCGTGCGCGATGGTGGTATTCGCGGCGTCGTCGTGCACCCGAGCGGCGGTGAGTTCGACCGGGTGGAAGCGTCCGGCCTCGAAGTCACCGCAGGCGTGGGCGCGAGACTGAAGGAAGTCGCTTACGCGGGAAAAGCCGCCGGCATCGGCGGGTTCGAATGGATGGAAGGAATCCCGGGCGCGGTCGGTGGCGGGTTGAAGATGAACGCGGGCGCGATGGGCGCGCAGACCTTCGATCAGGTGGTGCGGGTGCGTTACCTCGATCGGGAAGGGATCGCGCACGAGAAGACGCCGGCGGAACTGGAAGTGCATTACCGGCACGTTCCCGCGCTCGACGAAAACTTTGCCGTCTCCGCGGTCTTCCGCGGGGAGAAATCGTCTGCCGCCGAAATCGTTAGGCGACTGGAGGCTTCGCAGGAGAAACGGCGCACCACGCAACCGAGCGCGAAGAGTGCCGGCTGCATCTTCAAGAATCCGGCGGCCTGCCCGGCGGGCAAACTGGTCGACGAGCTGGGCTTGAAAGGTTCGCGGGTGGGGGATGCGCGGGTCTCCGAGGTGCACGGCAACTTTATCGTGAACGAAGGCGCGGCGACCGCGGACGAAGTGTTGCAGTTAATCGGGCAAATCCAGGCAACGGCGCGCCAGAAACGCGGGATCGAACTCGAAACCGAAGTGCAAATCGTGGGGGAGGCAGGATGAACCGCGATCGCAGCTTCCGGGGAGCGCACGCGCCTCGCGTGCCCAATCCGGCGACTCGCCGGATTGCCCGAGCGGAAACGAGACATGAAAACTATCCCGCGGTCCCGCCCGCAGAAGTTGGCGGCGAGTCGCCGCCAACGGCACGCGAGTCGCGTGCGCTCCCCGGAAATCTATGATCGCGCTCACTGGAATGCAGATCGCCGTTCTGAAGGGCGGCCCGGGCTCCGAGCGCGCGGTTTCGCTTGCGACCGGCGCCGGCGTCGCCCGGGCGCTCCGTTCGTTAGGCGCGGAAGTCACGGAAGTCGATGTCGAGAACGCCGACTTCTCTTTGCCGAACGGGACCGGACTGGCCTTCATCGCTCTCCACGGCACATTTGGCGAGGACGGTCAGGTGCAGCAAATCCTGGAAGATCGAGAAATTCCCTACACCGGCGAAGGCGTGGCCGAGAGCCGCCTCGCCTTCGACAAGATTCCCTCGAAGGAAAGATTTACCCGGCATGGCGTGACCACGCCGCATTGGGAAGTCATCCGCGGCGGCGAACGGCCGACGCTTCCGCTGCCCTACGTGATCAAGGCGCCGCGCCAGGGATCGACGGTCGGTGTTTATATTGTGAAAACCGAGAGCGAGGTCGCCCCCGCGCTGCGCGAGGCCGCGCATTACGACGACGAGTTTTTGATCGAGCAATTTATTCCCGGCCGCGAGCTCACCGTCGGCGTGCTTGGCGAACAGGCGCTGCCCGTGCTCGAGATCATTCCCAAGAGCGGCTTTTACGATTTCAACGACAAGTATCCGTTTCTCAATCCGCAGGGTGGCGGCGGCGCGCAGCATGTTTGCCCGGCCGCGCTTCCGGGCGACCTGACGAGAAAAATCCAGGATCTCGCCTTGCTTGCCTGTGGTTCGTTAGGCTTGAAGGTTTATTCGCGGGTCGATTTCATGCTCTCGGCGAGCGATGAACCGTTTGTCCTCGAGATCAACACCATCCCGGGCATGACTGAGGCAAGCCTGCTCCCGGAGGCGGCGGCCGCCGCCGGCATCAGCTATCCGCAACTCTGTCTCCGGATCATCGAGCTTTCACTCGCCGCGCGGCCGGCCAAACAATGAAAGCGAAGCCGAAGAAAAATCAGCCGCGCGCCGGGAACCGGCGGCTCTCGACGTGGCGCCAGCGCAAGCAGCAACACCTGCTCGACGTCAAGGTGCGGGCGCGCCGCGCGTCGCATCATCGCAACCGCCGCATCCTCGTCGCCATCGCCAAGGTGGCGCTGGTGATCGCGGTTTGCGCCGGGCTGTATTTTGGCGCGCGCACCGCATTGAGTCGCTTCTTTTTCGACAATCCCGACTACCGGTTGAGCACGATCGCGGTTCAAACCGACGGGACGCTGCTGCGCGATCAGATTCTGAAATCCGCTGGGTTGCACGAGGGATTGAACATCTTTTCCATCAACCTCGCGCAGGTCCACGACCGGCTGCAGCAGCTCCCGCAGGTCGATGACGTGCAGGTTGAGCGCAAGATGCCTAACGAGATCGATATCGCGGTCACGGAACGCAAACCGATCGCCTGGATCACGAGCGAGAAAATTGTCGCCAATCCCTTCGCTTCCGACGCGGCCTTTCTCGTCGACGCGCGCGGGATCCTGATGAAGGAAAAGAAACTCCTCCCCGAATATCTGGCGCTGCCGCTGATCACCGGCTGCTCGAGCGAGGCCCTCGTGCCGGGCAAGATGGTCGATTCATTCGAGGCGAAAGCGGCCCTCGAACTCCTTCGCCTAACGACCACCAGTTTCATGCAAACCCGCTTTCAGATCCGGGAAGTGGATGTCTCGAAAGGCTATTGCCTGCTCGTGACGGACAAGAATCACACCGAGGTGATGTTCGGGTTCGACCATCTCGACACCCAGATGCAGCGGCTCGAGCAGTTCCTCGTCTACAGCGACGATGCGCATCGCGAAATCGCGACCGTCAACCTGCTTGTCGCGCGCAATATCCCGGTGACCTTTGCCAAACCGGTCTCAGCCGTCATCTCGGAACTCGAACCGGCGCCGAAGGAAACCAAGCCGGCTGCCCCGGAGCCGGAAATCCGCAAGGCAAAAGCGGTGCAACCAATCATCAGAAAGGCGCTGCCCTACAGCCCCGGTGTGCAAAAATTCCACTCCAGTCCTCCGCCTCTTCCGGTGCGGAAGGCGATCCCACTTCAGCGTTTTAACCAGGAAGGCAACGGTAATGGCTAGCAGCAACTTGATGGTCGGTCTCGAAATCGGAACCTCAAAAATTTGCGTCGTCGTGGGCGAAGGAAAACCCGACGGCACGATCAAAATTCTCGGCGTCGGGCAGGCGCCGTCGCGCGGGGTGCGCAAAGGCGAGATCGTCGATTTCGAGACGGCCATGAAATGCGTGCACGAGGCGGTCGTCGATGCCGAGGAGAAGAGCGACATCATGATTCGCAGCGTCTACATCGGCATCACTGGCGCGCACATCCAGAGCTTTAACAATCGCGGCTGTGTCCGCGTCTCGGAGGATCGCGGGGAGATCGACGAGCAGGATATCGAAGATGTAAAAATCAACGCGCGCGAAGTCAGCATCCCGGCGCAGAACGCCTTTCTGCACTCGATCATCCAGCATTATTCTGTCGACGGGCAGAACGGCGTGCTCAATCCGGTCGGCATGCTCGGCCAGAAACTGGAGGCCGATTTCCACATCATCCACGGCGTGCGCACGCGGATCCAAAACACGATTCGTTGCGTCAAGGAATTGCCGCTCGATGTCGAGGATGTCGTCTTCACGCCCTTCGCGGCCGCCCAGGTCGTCCTCACGCAGCATCAGAAAAATCTCGGCGCGCTCGTCATCGACATCGGAGGCGGGACGACCGATTACGTGCTCTACGTCGATGGCGCGGTGAAACAAAGCGGCGTGCTCGCGGTCGGCGGCGATCACATCACGAACGACATTTCGATGGGATTGCGCATCCCGATGACGCGCGCGGAAAAGCTCAAGCTCGAGGAGGGGAGCACGGTGCTCGGCAATTGTCTCCCGGGCGAGACGGTTCTGCTCAAGGACGACTCCGGTTTCGCCGGGAAGGAAGTCGAGCGCGAGACCTTGAACACGATCATCCACATGCGCCTGCGCGAGACTTTCGAACTCCTCAAGCGCCGGCTCGAGGACGAGCCGTTTCTCGATTATCTCGGCGAAGGCATTTTCATTACCGGCGGCTGTAGCCAGCTCAACGGCATCGATAACCTGGCCGAAGACGTTTTTGGAATTCCGGCCCGCGCCTCGCA
>DATMNS010000041.1:0-7211 GCA_035568735.1 Chthoniobacterales bacterium
GCGGGCATCGTCCTCGGTTTCGCGGCGCAAAAGACGCTCGGAAATCTGCTCGCCGGAATCCAGATCGCGCTCAGCCAGCCGATCCTGATCGACGACGTCGTGATCGTGGAAGGCGAGTTCGGCCGGATCGAGGAAATCACCCTTACCTTTGTCACGGTGCGGACGTGGGACCTGCGGCGGCTGGTCGTGCCGATTACCTATTTTATCGAGAAGCCGTTCCAGAACTGGAGCCGCAAATCGACCGAAATTCTGGGCGCGATTTTTCTTTATCTCGATTACCAGGTGCCGTTAGGCGAGTTGCGCGCCGAGGTGAAAAGGCTGGTGGATGGGAACGAAAAATGGGACCGCCAGGTGTGTGGCCTGCAGGTCACCGACGCGAAAGAAAGGACGCTCGAGGTGCGCGTCGTAGTGAGCAGCACAAATGCGTCCAAAAATTTCGACCTGCGCTGCGAGGTGCGCGAAGGGCTGATCGAATTCCTGCGCACCAAGTATCCGGAAAGTCTGCCGCGGACGCGGCTGACATTGCAACGCCACGAGGAGACCGGCCAGCTGCCGGCCCAATACGGCATGGCGGTTGAAGGAAAAGAGCACGAACGCGGGTCGACCGCCCCGGGGTTGGAGCCGAAGGATTCCGATGGAGCCGCTCGGCGTTGAGTAGACGGTTCGCTCTTGGAAGCGCCACCCAGAGGAAGGCGTCTGCATGCGTAGATCGAACATCTTGCACTTCCGGCGCAAAAATCGTAGAAACGGAGGATGTTCCAAAAGGATGCGATCGTGCGGCTCCTGCGCGACAACGATCCGGCCACCGTCACTTTGCTGAAGGCGCAACTCATCGATTCCGGAATGGAAGGCGCCGCGGATTTGCGCGATTTGCTCGCGCTGGATGACGCAGCGGTGACGGCGCACGTGCGCGAGGTGATCGAGAAAATCGAGACCGATGAAGCGCAGGATGAAATGCTGCTCTGCGCACATTTGTTTCCGGAACACGGCGACATCGAGGCGGCGTGGTGGCTCTTGACGCTTTGTTTTGAACCGGACGCGCCGATTGCGAAATTACGGCGCAGGCTCGACGCGTGGGGACGGCGGCTGCGCATGCTGGTCGCGAAAGCCGGGTCGGCGCGCGAGCGGCTCCAGGCGCTCACGACTTTTCTGGCGGAGGATCTCGGGTTCCGCGGGAACGCGGAAGAGTATTACGATCCGAAGAATTCGCTCTTGAGCGACGTGATCGAGACGCGGCTCGGAATTCCGATCTCGCTTGCCATGCTCTATGTAATCGTCGGCCGTCGCGCCAATATGCAGATCGACGGGATCAATTTGCCCGGCCATTTCATCGCGCGTTACGACAGAATACTGTTCGATCCGTTTCACCAGGGGCGAATCCTCTCGCGGCCGGATTGTGAGGCGATTCTCGCCCGGCAACGGCTAAAAACGGAGTCGAGTTATTTCGCCCCGGCCTCGCCGCGACTTGTCCTCATGCGGATGCTGGCCAATCTGCTCTTCATTTTCGAACGCGCGGGCGAAAAGCAGAAGCACCAACTTGTGATGAACTGGTTGAAGGCATTGGATCGCGACTGACTGTGTCCGGGGTCGATGACCCCGGTGGCTCACTGTAGCCGCGGGGCGAGAAGCGTTTTCGCAGGCGTCCGGGGTCAACGCCCCCGGCTTTGGAACAGCTCTTCGAGTTGAATTTGCCGTGCCCGAGCCTGGCGCGCGTTGTTTGCTTTGGCCCGGTCGTGGCGGAAGACTTGGCCGCGTTTCAGGGCCGGAATTCTCCCGCCCAGTTGCTCCAGAACGTGAACCGCGGCGCCGCGCAGCGACGCTTCCTGATCGAGGCAAGTTTCCAGATCGTGCCCGAGGGAGTCGGCGAGGATTTGCAGCGACGCAGGAGATTGTAATATCCCGCCGGAGACGATTACTCTTTTCGCGGGACCGATCGCACCCTCCAGCTGCTCAAGAATCTGGGCCAGCCGGTGATACACCGCGGCGGTCGTGGCGCGGAGGAGATCGACCGCGGTGCTCGCCAGGGTGACGCCGAGGATGGCGCCGTCGAGATGCTCGGGCCAGCTAGGCGCGCGTTCGCTCACCCAGAAGGGCAGAATCGTCAGGCGCGCGGTCGCCGCGGACGGCTGACGCAGGGCCTTCTCCAGCGCGCGCTCGTCGTCTGGCAGCCGAAGTTCGCGCCGGCACCAGGCGCGCAGGTTGCCGGCGTTGCTGACCGCGCCGCCAAGAAGGGCGCGTTTTTGATCGACGACAAAACGGAAGAGACCGAAAGGCAGACGCGCATTCGCCGCAGGTATTGCGCGGACGGCGGCGCTGGTCCCGATGTTGATCGCCACAATTCCCGGGCGACTGGCGCCGGAGCCAAGGTTGCTGGCGGCGCCGTCGCCGATCGCGGGGAAGACGGTCACGCCATCGAGGCGCACCGCGTCGCGGAGCGGGCCGAGCCGCGAAGTGGTTAAGCCAGAAATTTCGAGAAGATCCTTGTCCCAGTCGCGTCGCGCAAAATTGTAAAGGCCCGTGCCGCTCGCCATCGAGTGACTGCAGCCGCGGGCTCCGAAAGCTTTTTCGAAAATCCACTCCGCGGGTGAGACCCAGCGCGTCACGCGACGAAATAATCGTGGTTGCGTGCGCCGCAGCCAAAGGAGCTTGGCCGGCCAAAAAGAGGCGCGCAGCATGCAACCGGTGCGTTGCTGGATGGCGCGCTCCTCGAGTCTTTCGCGCAGACGGGCGGCATCCTCGGCGCAGCGCGCATCGGCCCAGGTATAAATCGGTGTGAGCGGTTCGCCCGCACGATCGAGCCCGAGCAGGCTGTGCCAGAAACCGGAACCGCCGATAGCTCGAACCGGGCTTTTCGTCAGGCCGCGCGTCTGGGAAAGGCACTTCCTTGTGGCTTGCCACAAGACGGTCGGGTCGAGTTCCGCGCCGTGCTCGGCGGAATGGCGGACCCGATAAACCTGGCTGGCGGCGGAACCCGGAACGCGCTGCGCCCTTTCGTCGAAAAGCGCTGTCCGGACGGAGGAGGTGCCGATGTCGATGGCCAGGACGGCCGGTTTGCTAGAGCGAGGCATGAGCCAATTAAATCGTGTTAAGCTTCAAGTTTTAAGCTTTAAGTGGGGAAACGCGGCCCCGAAGACCTTCACTTAAAACTTAAGCCTTAAAGCCTAAAGCTTGGTTTCGATGTACAAAAAAATCCTTGTCGCGCTTGATAACAGCAGCACCGACCAGGCGATGTTTCGGCACATCGCCGAGTTGGCCAAGGTGCATGCGGCGGAGCTGCTGCTCGTCCATGTGGCCGACGGCTGGGCGGCCCGAAACTACAATCGCTTCCAGCTCGCCGATTCCGAGGAGATGAAGGAGGACCGCGCCTACCTGGAGAAAGAGGCGGCCGATTTGCGCGCCCAGGGGCTCAAGGTCCAGACGCAGCTTGCGCTCGGCGACCCGGCCACCGAAATTCTCAAGGCGTCGACCGAGGAGAAATGCGACCTGATTGCGATGACGACGCACGGTCACCGCTTTTTCAAGGACTTGCTTTACGGCAGTACGATCACCCAGGTGCGCCATCGCGCGAGGATGCCGGTGTTGCTGGTGAACGTTGCGAAATAGCGGCGGCGCGACGTGGTTTCCTCCGCATCCGAGAGAATGAAGACGCTTTTCCTGACCAATGAATATCCGCCGCACATCTACGGCGGCGCCGGCGTGCATGTCGAGTACCTCTCGCGGGAGCTGGCGAAGTTGATGGAGGTGGAGGTGCGTTGTTTCGGCGATCAGCAATCGTTAGGCACAAATCCGGAAGTGCGCGGTTTCGAGCTCGCGACGAGCTCCTACACCTGCCCGCCGCGATTGCAGTCGGTCTTCGGCGCGGTGCAACGCTGTCTCGATTTCAACACCCTCAACATCGCCGCCGACGTCGTCCACTGCCATACTTGGTACAGCCATTTTGGCGGGATCCTGGCGAAGGTGAATTACGGCATTCCGCTCGTCATTACGGTCCACTCGCTCGAACCGTTGCGGCCCTGGAAGCGCGAGCAACTCGGCGGCGGTTATGACTTCACTGTCTGGCTGGAAAGGACCGCGCTCGAGATGGCGGACGCGGTCATCGCGGTCTCGAACGGGACGAAGGCCGATGTGGCACGGCTGTTCCAGATCAAACCGGAACGCTTACACGTGATCTACAACGGGATCGATCTCGACGAATATCGGCCGACCGATGCGACCGATGCGCTGGTGCGCCATGGGGTTGATCCGGCGCAGCCTTATCTGCTTTTTGTGGGGCGAATCACGCGACAAAAAGGAATCATTCATCTCGTGCACGCGATTCAATTCATGGATCCGGACTTCCAGATCGTCCTCTGCGCGGGCGCGCCGGACACCCCGGAAATCGCGGCGGAAATGAAAGCGGTCGTGGGCGAGGCGCAGGCGAAAAGGAACGGCATCATCTGGATTGACGAAATGGTCGACAGGGAAACGGTGCACCAGCTCTACGCGCAGGCCGCGGTTTTCTGTTGCCCGTCGATCTACGAGCCGTTTGGGATCATCAATCTCGAGGCGATGGCCTGCGAGACCGCGGTCGTCGCGAGCGCGGTCGGCGGAATCAAAGAGGTGGTGGTCGACGACGAGACGGGATTTCTCGTGCCCGTCGAGCAGATGCTGGAAAGCCCGTTCGAAGCGATCGATCCCGAGAGATTTGAGCGCGATCTCGCCGCGCGGGTCAACCAGTTGATGGCCGATCCGGTGTTGCAGAGAAAGTTCGGACGCGCCGGCCGGCGGCGCGCGGAGGAAAAATTTGGCTGGGCCGCGATCGCCCGGGAAACAAAGCACCTCTACGAGTCGCTCCTCAAGAAGTAGCGGTGAGCGACGCGGGCGCTGTGCTCGGGGCGGACTGTCGTTATGCGCGGCACGGTGTATCGTGTTACGATGTTTGTCGATCGGATCAAGGTGGTTGCGAAGGGGGGCGACGGAGGGCGCGGCTGCGTCAGTTTCCGGCGCGAAAAATTCGTCCCGCGCGGTGGTCCGGACGGGGGTGACGGGGGCAAGGGGGGCGACGTCATTCTCCGCGCCGACGAGCACACGGATAATCTCGCCAGTCTTTTTTACGAGCCGTTGATCAAGGCGAAGAATGGGGCGCACGGGATGGGCAAACAAATGCATGGTCGCGGCGCGCTGGCGAAGGTCGTGAAGGTGCCGGTCGGCACCGTCGTGCACCGGATCGATTCGTTAGGCGAGGCGGCCGCCTTTACGGATGCCGCGGGGGCGGCGGAAGTGCTCGCAGTGCCCGGAGCGACCCTCGAGCAAATCGCGGATCTGGCCTTGCCTAACGAAGAGTTCGTTCTCTGTCACGGGGGCAAGGGTGGGAAAGGGAATGTCCACTTCAAGAGCGCGCGCAATCGGGCGCCGCGCCAATACTCCGACGGGGAAGAGGGCGAGGAGGGGACTTTTGTTTTCGAGTTGCGCACGATCGCCGATGCTGGTCTCGTCGGTTATCCAAACGCCGGGAAATCAACCCTTCTGCGACGCATCTCGGCGGCGCATCCGAAAGTGGCGTCGTATCCTTTTACCACCTTGCATCCGATGATCGGGGTGGTGGAGTTCGCCGACTACCGGCGCGCAACGCTCGCGGACATCCCGGGATTGATCGAAGGGGCACACCGCAATCTCGGTCTCGGGCACGCTTTTCTCCGGCATATCACGCGGTGCCGGTTGCTCCTCTTCGTGCTCGATATGGCCGGGAGTGAAGGGCGCAATCCGATTGAGGATCTGCAGCATCTGCGGCGTGAAATCGATCTCTACGACCCGCGGCTTTCGCTGCGGCCCTGGCGGGTAGTTGCGAACAAGATGGATTTGCCGGAGGCAGCAGAGAATCTCGCCGCTTTCCGCGAGCGTTTTCCAGAGCGGGAGGTCATCCCGGTCTCAGCGAAGGAAAATGAGGGCATCGAAAACTTGAAACGCGCTTTGGATCGCTGGCTCAATGAGCCGGAATTGGAGTTGCCAGGGCCGCGTGCCGAAGGATACACGATTAGAGTTAGACAAGCGGAGGCAATGCGGTAAGAGTTCACGACTTTTTGGCGCTACCATCAGGAGGTTCCCCATCTATTATGTCTAAACTGGTCGTCGCAAGTTACTGCACCACATTCCTGAAATCGGAGATGCTCCACATCTACCGGCAGGTCACGGCCCTGCGCGATGTGCAGACCTTCGTGATGACGAAAAAGGTGCAAAACAACGATCGCTTTCCGTTCGATGACATCGAGTTGATCCCGGCGCCGCGTCCGAATCCGTTCCGGCATGGCTGGTTGAAGTTTGTCGAGCGGCAGCCGCCGATCGTTTATCGGGGCGAATACCAACTGCTCGCCAACTTACTCGAACACCGGGGCGCGGACCTGATGCATATCTATTTCGGCCACACGGCGGTGCATCTGTTGCCGTTTATCGAGTGTTGGAACAAACCCTGCATCGTCTCGTTTCACGGCGCGGATGTGATGGTGAAAGCGGAAAGCCCGGATTACGCCGCGAAGTTGCGCCGGGTTTTCCAGTCCGTCCCGCTCGTCCTGGCCCGTTCGCGCTCGCTCGAGCAACGCCTCATCGTGCTCGGTTGCCCGCCCGAAAAGATTCGAATCAATCGGACGGGGATTCCGCTTGAGCAATTTCCGCTGGTCCGCCGACAGGCTCCCGAGGGAGGACGGTGGAGGTTTCTGCAAGCGTGCCGCTTGATTCCGAAAAAAGGCCTAACGACTTGTTTGCGCGCCTTTGCCGTTTTCCGACGAGAGAATCCGGGGGCAGAGCTGCTGATCGCCGGAAAGGGGCCTTTGCAACCCGTCCTCGAAGCGCTCGCCGCGCAATTGGACATCAGTGATCACGTGCACTTCACCGGTTTTCTTTCGCAGCCGGATCTGCTCGCGCTTTACCACAGTTGCCACGTCTTTTTGCACCCGAGCGAAATGCCGGCGGACGAAAACCAGGAAGGAATTCCCAACTCTATCCTCGAGGCGATGGCGACCGGCATGCCGGTCCTCGCGACGCGGCATGGCGGAATTCCCGAAGCGGTGGAAGAGGGCCGCTGTGGAGCGTTAGTCGAGGAGCGCGACTATCTGGCGCTGGCCGCCGAGATGAAGAAGATCACGCGCTCGCCGCATTCCTTCGGTGAGATCGGCGTCTTGGCGAGCGAATCCGTCGCCGCCCATTTCGAGCAGCGCGTACACATCGCGCAACTGGAG
>DATMNS010000042.1:0-11494 GCA_035568735.1 Chthoniobacterales bacterium
CGGCTCCGCCGTTGTTAAACTCCTCTAGCTGCAAGGTGGTAGGGTGCGGCGCCGGCCCGAAAAAGCTTTCGTTGCGAGAGTCAATATCCTGGTGCGTGTACCAGCCCTTGGCTTGCAGGAGCCAGCCATTCGCAAAAGCCCATTCGTCGCGCAGCACGACCGAGTAACGATCGACCCAGTCGTGATCGAAAGGCGCGGTAGAAAGGTCTTCATTCTGCCGAAACTGCGGGAAAGTGAGGCGGCCGGGGTCGCCTCCGCTGAAGCGGCTGGCGTGAAAGTCCAGAGCGAGCAGTTGCTCCTCGTTCGGGCGATAGCCAAGATAGAGATTCGATTGCCATTCGTCGTACTGGCTGTTGTCCCGTTGTCCATCGGACCGGACGTATCCCCCATCGAGGCGGAACTCGACCGGCCCATAGGCTTCCTGAAAGACGTTGTAGGTCTGGTAAAGGCCATTGGATCCACCGATCTGTTCGGTGTAAAAATTCCAGGGTGAACCGGGAGCGGGATGTTTGGTCACAAAGTTGACGGCCGGGGCGGGCTCGGGTCCGTAAAGGAGGCTGCTGCCGCCGCGAATCTCCTGGATTTCGCTGACACTTTGAGAAAGCGGCAGGAAGTAGAGCGTTGGGAATCCGATCCAATCGCTGGCCAGCGGGACACCGTCCATCAGGACTGTGACAAATTCTGATTCCTGCGGATTGCCCAGCCCGCGATAGCTAAAATTGAACTGACCCGGCGTCTGCTGTTCGGTGATCAGCAAGCCTGGGGCTTTGGTGAAAAGCTCCTGCAGATTGTTTCCCACCACCGTCGGTTGCTGATCGAGCTTAATCACCGTCGCCTTCTTGGTCACGGTGATTTGCGTCCCAGAAACCTCGCTCATGATGTGATCGAGCTTCGCTTTCCAATCGTCGTGCGGTGTCGGGCTGGGCACGGCCTGCCCAGTGACTTCGATTCGTGGCACCGTGCCAACCTGCGCGGAAGCAGTCTGACTGAGCGCGAGGGAAGCGACGGCTCCGCCCGCAAGGAGAATCGTTAGGCGGCAAATGTCGCAAGATTTTGGACGGTGAGGCACGCCGGACGAGGAAGAGAAAAGTGAATGCATTTGGGCGGGATTACATTTTTGTCATCTTGGAGGCAAGTTTTTTTTCGCTGCCGGAAAGTTTTTTTGTCCGGCTGTTTTCGGATGGGCGATTTCGATGCAAGATCCGGCCGCTTCCATTTTGTGTCCGAGTGGACTTTTTCTCGAATCCAGGAGACGACGCACAACCTCCCAGAGATCGCAGCCGGTTCAGGCTCTCGTTAGGCAAGCTGGGTGTGCGCTTGTGTCGGGCGCCGTTTCGGACATAAGAAGGGCCGTGAACAATCCGCGGAGTGTGAACGTTTGCGGTGCCGGCATCGTCGGACTGTGCACCGCGCATTACCTGGCGCGGGAGGGTCTCGCGGTGACGGTCATCGAGCGCAACGCGGAGGGCACCGATTCGTGCGCGCACGGGAGCGCCGGCTTCGTCTCGCCGAGTCACGTCGCGCCGATCTCCGCGCCGGGGATGGTCTGGCAGGGCCTGAAATGGATGATGAGTTCGCGGAGCCCGTTTTACATCAAGCCGCGCTTCGATCCCGGGCTCGTGCGGTGGGGCTGGCTCTTTGCGCGGAACTGCACCGTGGAGCACACGCGCCGGGCCGCACCCGTGCTGCGCGATCTCTGCCTGGCCGCGCGAGAATTGTTCCTGGAACTGGCGGAGACGACCGGCAACGCCTTCGAACTCCGCACCGAGGGCATGCTCAATCTCTGCAAAACACCCGAGGCCCTCGAGCACGAGATGCACGGGCTGGGGCGCCTCGCGAATGAGTTGGGCGTGGAAGCGCGCTTGCTCGACGCCCGGCAAACCGCCGAGCTGGAGCCGGGTGCGCGCCTGGACGTCGCCGGCGCCATCTATTTTCCAAGCGACGCGCACCTCACGCCGCGAAAGCTCATCCCGACGTTGGTCGCGCTGTTGCAACAAGAGGGAGTCAGTTTCCACTGGAAGACGAGCGTCCACGGCTGGAACTGCGAGGCCGGGCGCATCACGAGTGTCTCGACGAGCAAGGGAGAATTCGTCGCGGACGAATATGTGATGGCGACCGGTTCGTGGGCGCCGGCGACGGTGCGCGGTCTTGGCCTGCGCCTCCCGATGCAGCCGGGCAAGGGCTATAGCCTAACGATCGAGCAGCCGCGGTTCAAGTTCACCAAGTCGCTCATCCTGGCTGAGCGCCGCGTGGCCGTGACTCCGATGGGCGACCAATTGCGCTTCGGTGGCACGATGGAGATTAGCGGTCACACGAATAACGTGCGGCCCGAGCGGGTCGCGCAAATCATCGCGGCGGCGCAGGACTATTTTCCAGATTTTCGCGCGAAGGACTTTGCGGGGATCAAGCCATGGTTCGGTTACCGGCCGGTCTCGCCCGATGGGATGCCCTACATTGGGCGCTTCGCGCGGCCGGCAAATCTGACGGCGGCATGCGGCCACGCCATGCTGGGTCTGACGCTGGCGCCGATCACCGGCCTGCTCGTGGCTGAGACACTGACCGGCCGGAGGCCGAGCATCGACATGAGGCTGCTAAGTCCGGATCGCTTTGCCTAAGACGCGAGGTCGATCCTCAGACGACCGATTGACGATTCACGTCTTCTCGATTTCTCTTGCCTTTGTCCCGCGGGCCCAACGGGTCGCGATCATTAACTGACATTCTATACTCGGGGCCTGAAGGAATGTTTGCTATCACTGGTGAAGTAGAAAGTGGTCGCTTCGAGGAAAAGCGCGGACTCCTTGCACGATGTATGAGTAGTTTTCGATTCGCTAAAGCTAATCTGACCCATGCTCAACTCCAAGCGGCTGTCATGAACTTGCGGGTTTGCGCGGCCAACGAAATCCACGTCCTGTAGCCGTCGCCCTGTGAGCGACGTGGGTGCGATGGGTCGGTTCGCCTTGCTGCGCACATACCCCACGCTTCGCACAGCGAAGCGGCTACAGCAGGCAGGCTGGCCCGTGCTCCTGACATTTGGATTAGCAACGAATGACAAAGATAAGCGTGTTATGAAGATCACTCGGGTTGGTATCAGCGATGCTCGTAAAGAGGGCAATCCGCGTTGGAACGGCGGATGCAATCAAAACAATCAATATGTTACGAATACTCAACAACCGCCGCAAGGGCTTCACCCTTGTGGAAATCATGATCGTCGTTGCGATCATCGCCTTGTTGGCCGCCATCGCGGTCCCGGGATTTCTCCGGGCCCGCAAGCGCGCGCAGGCGAGTCGCATCCTGAACGATCTGCGCCTGATCGACTCCGCGGTCGACCAATACGCCATCGAAAACAGCGTGCCAACCGGGACGACGGTCCCCATCACTGCCTGGACCGCCTACATGAAGGCGAACTCTCTGCTCTACAACACGGGCCAGGATATGTTCGGCGACCCGTACGGTGCTCAGACCGTGGATAGCCTGCCGAAGGTTCCGGCCAACGCCTGGAACACCTTGTCCGACGTCGCGGGAACCACCTTTTTCTCGCCTTACGGGCCTTAACAGGAAGCGGTCGAGTCATTCGCCTGCCATCCCCGACTGGCCACAATGTGAGTTAAGCTAACGCTCAGCGCGAGGCGGGCATCGGCAGGAGCCGGTTCGCTACGATCGCGATCGTCTGGGTGAGATGCGCGCGGCGCAGGTAGGGCGAAAGAAAGACGCCGTGGCGCACGTTCGTGCCGGCTGACCAGGGCGAGAAGGCCGGGAGCGCGAGCACGTCGTCGCCCACGAGAAAACAGGGGCAGTGGACGCGAGTCGCGACGCCGTCGGAAAGAGTGATCGCGGGATGTTCGTGACCCAGGATGACGCGTCCGCCGCGTTCGGCGATCGAAAGGCAACGGGCCTCGGCCATCGTTTCGTTGCCGAGGTCGCCGTGGAGAAGGAGATTTTCGGCCAGGGTAATCTCGCGCAGCAAGACGGCGTCGATACCGGCGCGGTGCAACATCGGCGCGAGCTGACTGTCGTGGTTGCCGGCGATCAGGCGGACTGGGGCGCCGAGCGCGTGCAACCGGCGTAACTCACCGAGCACCGTGTCTTCTTTGACCGCGGCGTGAATCACGTCGCCGAGCACGATGATTTCGCGCGGCGCATATTCCGTCGCGATGGCCTGGAGCCGGTCGAGCGTGTCTTCGGCGGTGCCAACCGGAAGGAGATTTCCCTGTTCGCGGTGCGCCCAGGCGTAGCCGAGATGCAAATCCGCGACGAGCAGCGTCCGCTGTTTCTCCATCCAGACCGCGCGGCGCGCATCGAGCCAGAGGCCGGGTGAAAGTTCGAGACGGGCGCGCTGCATCGATGTTCTCAGTTTAGACCTTGTCGTACACATCGCGACTGGAGGGACGGGCGCCGTCCCGTCCGAGTCTATGAAGCCCCTAAGAGAAACACGCACGAAACCCGCCGCGGCGGGCAGGATCTGGTCGTCCCTCCACGCTCCAGGCTTTACCCACTAACGACGTGCAGGACACCCTCAATCCGGGCTCCCCATTCGTGTTTCCGTCGCAGAAATCGAAGACTCCTCGATCGCGTTCCACCAATGGTGGAAGAGCCGTTCCTGCACTTCCCACGGATCCTCCACGAGGAGTGCTTCCTTCATCTTGGTGGCATACATTGCGAACGAAAGGGGCGGCACTTGCGCCACTGGCCGCAGTCGCACCGGTTTCGCAGTTTGCGCGTGCAGAAAGGCGAGCGCGCTTTCGGCGTCGAGGAAGATGCGGAGTGTGTCGCGCCGCGCTTCGCGCAGGAGGATGTGATCCGGCTCGTATTGCTGCAACACGTTGAAGATGACCTCGCTGCTCCAGGCCAGTTTGCGCACGGATTTTTTCTGGTCGAAAAAATTTCGGTAAACCATCAGGCCGGTCTGGGCCGCGTTGCGGAAGTGATATTTCAGCATCTCGGACTGGGCGAGCGAACGCTCGAGTTCGGTTTCAAAACCCTCGACGCGCAAGAGCGTCCGCAGGTCTTGCTCCGCGACGCGCTGCGTCGGCGCGACCGTAAGGACGAAGCCGTAGTCGTGCGGTGTCGCGACCGCGTTGCCGCCGCGCAGTTGGCTGAGCCGCAGCGTGACGACGCGGGCGAGGGCGTCGTTCGCGGCGCGGCCAATGAGCGAGTGGAAAAAATAATGGATCGCGTGCGGGTTGCGGTGCGGATTTTTTTTTATCACGGGCGCTGCATTGGTCTCGTGAAATTCTTCCACGAGCAGGCAATCCGCGGTCGGAATTTCCGAGAGCTGGTGCTGCGCGAGATGGATGCTCGCGACAATTCGTCCATTCGCCTTTCCGCAATCCAACCGTCGCGCGACCCAAGGCGCGAGATCCTCTACCGCGTCGTTAGGCAGCGACCCTTCGATCCGCGCCCGCAATTCGCGGCGAAACGCAACGATCTCCTGCGCGACGCGATTCGAGAGCGGAAACTTGCTCGCGTTCCAGCGCGGGATGGTGGGCAGTGCGCCATCGGCCCGCGTCACCGACGCCTCCATCTGGTTCACCTTCTCGAGGCGCACCGGGCGTCCGCCGAGCACGAACACGTCACCGATCTTCATCATGCGGATGAAGAATTCCTCGACGCTGCCGAGCGACTGTCGCTTCAACCGCACCCGCACCTGCCCGACGCTCGGGATGACTCCGATGTTCTGCAAAAATTCCCGCTGCACCCGGCCGGGCCGGGTGCGAAAGCCATCGTCGTCGAGTGCGATCTTGCCGAAGACTTCGGAGTATTGTTGGCGCAACGATTTTCCGCCGCCCGCGAGATAGTCGAGAACGTTATCGAGTTCCTCCGCGTCGAGATCGCGGAAGGGAAAGGCGCGCCGAACCAACGCGAGTGCGTCCGTGCGTGTCCAGTGCGCCGTGCAGCCCATGCTCACGAGATGCTGCGCGAGCACATCAAGCGGCGCGCGCGGGACGCGGACTTCGTCAAGGTGCCGGGCGCGGGCGAGGAGAACGGTGGCGCACGACTCAACGAGATCGCTCACGTTCGTCGCCATGAGAATGCCGCGGCTGACGGCGTGGATATTGTGCCCGGCGCGGCCGGCACGCTGCAGCGCCTTGCTCACGCCTTTCGGAGTCGAGAGCATAACAACGAGTTCGATCGAGCCGATGTCGATGCCGAGTTCGAGACTGGTCGAGCAAATCACGGCGCGGAGCTCGCCGCGTTTCAAACGATCCTCGACCTCGCGCCTAACGTCGCGCTCGAGCGAGGCGTGGTGGCACTCGATGAACTCCGCCAACTCGGGAAATTTCTCGCGCAGCCAGTAGGTCATCCCTTCCGCGCCGGAGCGGGTGTTGGAAAAGACGAGTGTGGTGCGGTGTTGCCGGATGAGGTTACCGAGCTCGCGCACCAGCCGCTGACCGGTGAAGCCGGCCTCCGGGTATGGGTTCTTGCGCAACGGCGTATGAACGCGCAGACGGATTTTCTTGGCGGTGGCCACGTCGATGATGGCGCAGCGCCCATGCGTGCCGACAAGAAACTGCGCGACTTCGACGAGCGGCGCGACAGTCGCCGAAAGGCCAATGCGCTGGAGCGCGGCGGAGCGCGCCTTGAGCTGCAAATCATCGAGCCGTTCGACGCTGAGCGCGAGATGCGCCCCGCGTTTGTTGTCGGCGAGGGCGTGGATTTCGTCGATGATCAGCCAGCGAACGTGGCAGAACTGCGGGAGCCATTTTTCCTGGCTGAGCAGGACGCAAAGACTTTCCGGCGTGGTGAGGAGAATGTGCGGCGGTTTGGAAAATTGCCGCGCGCGCTGGCTGGCGGTGGTGTCGCCGGTGCGCAGCTCGACGCGGATCGGCGGCTTCCGGCCGAAGAGTCCGCGCAAAGGTTCGGCGAGATTTTTTTCGAGATCGTAACCGAGTGCGCGAAGCGGGGAGACGTAAACGCAGTGGATCGTGTTGCTCAGTTTTCTGCAGGCGTGTTCCTGCGCGAGCGCGTCGAGCACGGAGAGAAAAGCGGCGAACGTTTTGCCCGTGCCGGTAGGCGAGGCGATGAGCACGTTTTCTCCTCGCGCCAGGCGTGGCCAGGCGTCGCGCTGCGCCGGCGTCGGGCGCCCGTAGCGCGCGCGAAACCAGCGGAAGACGCGCGAGTTGCCGGCGAAAGAAGACATGCGTTGGGAAAATCCGCGCGGGATACGCGCTGGCAATTGCAATCCGGCTTACGAACCAACCGGAGACGCGTCACGCTGCGATTGTGCCAGGACGACCGCATCCTTGAAATGACATCGCACCATCATTAGCTAAGAAAAAACATGCACCATCACCGAGATGCCGTTCGCGAGGGCGTGTTGAGCAAGGTCCCGCAGATCACCTTTGCGTTCTGGCTGATCAAGATTTGCGCGACGACCCTGGGCGAGACCGGCGGCGACGCGCTCTCCATGTCGCTCGAGCTCGGTTACGCGGTCAGCACCGCAATTTTTTTCACGATCCTCCTCGTCGCGGTCATCGCCGAAGTCAGCGCGCACACTTTTCACCGGTTCCGCTATTGGACCGTGATCGTGGCGACCACCACGGTCGGCACGACCATGTCGGATTATCTCACCCGCACCGCCGGGCTCGGTTACTTTTGGTCGTCCGTCCTTCTCTTCTCGATCGTGATGGCAGTCCTCACGGTCTGGCGCCTCTCGTTAGGCACGGTCTCGGTGAACAAAATCACGAACCGCCAGGCGGAGATCTTTTATTGGGTGACGATTCTTGCCTCCAATACACTCGGCACCGCGCTCGGTGATTGCCTCGCGGATACCACCCCGCTCGGCTACGAAGGCGGCGCGCTCGTTTTCGCGGGCGCGCTGGCGCTGGTCCTCGTCGCTTATCTCTGGACCAATATCTCGCACACGACGCTTTTCTGGGCGGCTTTCATTCTCACCCGGCCCCTCGGCGCGACGCTCGGGGATATCGTGACCAAGCCGGTCGCGCATGGCGGATTGAATCTCAGCCGGATCAGCTCGTCGCTCGCCATCGCGGCTTTCATTTTCGTGGCGATTCTCTTCACGTCTCGCGGGGCGGGGAAACATCACGGTGCGAAGGAGGAGTCTACCTAGGGACTGTCATGCAGTTTGCCACAGAGGAGCTGTAGCCGCTTCGCTGTGCAAAGCGTAGGTATGTGGGTGGCGAAGGGGGTTGGCGCGTCGTACCCACGTCGCCCACAGGGCGACGGCTACAGGACGCTTGCAGGCCGCGCAAACCCGCAAGTTCATGACAGCCTCCAGACGCGCGGCTTATGGCTGCGGCGTGGCGGCCGGACCGTAGACCAGAAGCTTGAACGTACCCGGAATGACCGTGGGTCGTGCCGGAGTCGTGCCGGGCGACGCCGGAGCGGGCGGGTTAAATCGCGCGGAAGGCAGGTAGATTCGATGCGTTCCCGGATCGATCGTGATGGTGCGAGCGCGGGGCTCCGTCTTGAGCGTCTGCACGACGGTGAGTTTTGCCGGAGACTCTTCTTTCGCGATTGTCGTCGTGCCATCACCACAGGAAGCGAAGGCGAGTTGAGTCGCGTCGGCGAAGGCACAGCCGTCAACACCTGCGCCGATGGGCACGGTCGCGACGACCTTGCCCGATTCGGTATCGAGCATCGTCATCATCTTGTTGTGGCAACCCGAGAAAAGCCGATGATGCGCCGCGTCGAAGGCGATGCCACTCGGCTCCTCGCCGGGAGCGACGGGCCAGCGTGCGACCACTTCGTGCTTCGCGGTGTCGATCGCGACGACCTCGCTCTTGTCCTCGATATTGCAGTAAACACGATTCGCCCCGGGGTCGACTGCGGCGAATTCGGGACTGCCGCCGAGCGCAATCGTGCCGACGACTTTGGCGGTTTTCGCGTCGATCACCGTCGCGGAATGACCGGTGTGATTGAAAACGTAAACTTCGCGGCGGTCCGGTTCGTAGACCAGCGCGTCGGGGTTTTCGCCGGTGTCTATTTTCGCGATCGTCTTAAGCGTTTTCAGATCAACCATACTCGATTTGTTTTCTTTGCCGTTGGTCGAGAAACCGCGCCCGAACTCCGGGACCGCCACGAAGCCATGCACGCCGGGCGTGTCCGCAATCTCCCCGGCGACCGCGTTTTTTTCCAAATCAATTACGACCACCTTGGTCGCGTGCGAAAGATAAAGCCGCTGCGCCGTCGAATCGACGGTCAGAATATCCCACCCGCCTTCGCCGCCGATCGGGATTTCCCGGATAAATTGGTATTGGCCCTCGCTCGCGACGGCGTTCTGCAAGGCGAGCGCGCCTGCTAACGTTCCAAGAAAGAATTTCCAAAGCATCAATAATCCTAACACATTCCCGTCGTCGCTTCCGGCGGATTTGGTGAGGCGATAACGCCCCGGCGACAACGGCTCACTCCTGTCTAAGCGCGGCATGATCGGCGGCCGTTTCTTTCGCCGGATCCACGCGAGTTTCCGTGCTGACCGAGATGATCTTGCCGGTCTTCGCATTCACCAGGACCTCCGTGATATCCCGGCTGCCCGATTTCGCGAGCTCGAAAGAGCAGACGAGTGCGCCACATTCGTTCTCCAGTTCCGCGCTTCGAATTTTCACTTCGGCGCCTTCGTTAGGGCGATTTTCTCCGCCTGTCGCCTGGCTGATTTTTGCCTGTCAAATGAGGTCCGTTTTGCTCAGAGCGGCAAACCCCGAAGTGGTGACGAACGTTGTCGTTAGGCCGGGGGCGCAAACCAATCGGTATTTTTTCTTCATGCAGACTCCGGCGACGCGGCGGCCAGACTCGTTCGGTTTCCGGCGGGCCGCGGATCGGCGGAGTAAAGGGGGGCGCCGGTTTTCCATTGACTTGGAGGGCAGCGTGGCGCAAATGCTCTCCGAGTTCACGCGAACTCCTTGGCATGAATAGCGCACCCTCGTTTGCGGTGGTGGTGCCGTTCTTCAATGAAGAGCGCAACGTCGGAGCAATCTGCAAAGAACTCCGTGGTGTGCTGGATGGCGAACTGGCGACGAGCGAAGTCATCCTGATCGATGATGGAAGCAGCGACCGGACCGGCGCGAAGCTCGACGAGATCGCCCTGGGTTGGCCGGCCTGCCGCGTTTTTCATCTTGGCGAAAATCAGGGTCAGTCGGCCGCGCTGCTTTTCGGCTTTGGCAAGTCGACCGCTCCCGTCATTGTCACCATGGATGGCGACGGGCAGAATGACCCACGCGATATCGTCAGGCTGCTGCCCTTGCTGGACGACGCCGACATGGTGGTGGGAGCGCGAGTCAGCCGGCAGGATCCGTGGATGCGTCGCCGAATTTCACGGATCGCGAATTCGATTCGTTCCCGAGCACTGAGCGATGGTGTTTCCGATGCGGGCTGCGCGCTGAAGGTTTTTCGTCGGGCGGTCGTGGGCGCCTTCATCCCCATTCGCACCCTTTACTCCTTCATGCCGGCGCTGGCCGTGGGCGCTGGTTTCCGGGTCATCGAGACGCCGGTCAATCATCGTGCGCGCCGGGACGGAACTTCGAAATATACCGTCCACAGTTTTTTTCTTTTGCCGATCCTTGATTTGATCGGTCTGCGCTGGTTTCGTTCACGCCGCTGTCAGGTTCCTTCATTGCAGGTCCGGGACGCCCATGCGGCCACCATGAACTTGGGCGATGAACTCTATTCGCGCGCTCTGCGGCGATGGACGAGAATGGCCGCCCTCGGAGTGGCGATTTGCCTGATCGGCTCTGGCATCATGCTATTGCCGCGGGAGGGAAGAACTAGCCAACGCATCGGCCTCTACCGCGCTGAACGAATCGCCCTGCATGATGTTCCCAAAGGGCGGGTCGGATCGGCCGAGCTGAGCATGCAGGAGGATCGGCTCGTCTGGACAATTGATGTCCAACCACCGGCGGCGGCCGATTTCCGCGAGATCGAAATCGATGCGCGCAACGGTCATGTGATCGCCGCCCGCACCGAATCCGCCGAAGAAGAAGCGCTCGAAGTAGCGGTGGAGGAGCATCGCCCCCTTCCGAAAAACGTCATTCCGCGATGACCTCTGCGCTCGACGGTTGCAACTTGGCCAGGCCGGCCGGTTTGAGTGGTTGAGCCGGTCCCCGGGAAAAAGTGCCGGCGCGCTGGCCTAACGAATCCATGGCTACGGTCGGGCGGAGCCACGCAGCCAGCCCCTTTCACTTCCGCGCCGCGCTGGTTCTGATCGTCCTGGGAACGACCACCGGCTCGATCCGCTCGAACCCGCCCCCGGGCTACAACGCGTACGGCCGCACCGACTCGAAGTCTTTTGGCCTAACAATCGCCGGCTGGCGGCGAATCCGGCGGACGGTTTCGTGGACCCGATCGATGAGTTGCGCCGCGCTGCATTGGCGGAGTCGCCGCGCGTAGTTTTCATCCCCTGACCGGAAACAGCCCAGGGTGGCGCCGTAGGCTCGGCGCAGTTCGTTAGGCGCGGCGGGGACAAGGCGGCGACTGGAATCGAGCAAGGCATGGCGTTGCACCCACTCCGGATCATCGCTCAGGACCGCGGACGGGACGGAAC
>DATMNS010000043.1:0-13691 GCA_035568735.1 Chthoniobacterales bacterium
GCCCAGACATCATTTGAAGCGACCGCATCCACTGCAAACAGGAGGTCATCGTTCAGGATCGGGCTGAGCACGATGCTCCAGACGGTGCCATTCCAGTGCAGCGTAAGAGTGAAGTTGTTGAAACTGCTGTCGGTGGCGTAACCAACCGCCCAGATGTCGTTGGCCGAGATGACAGAGATCGCCTGCAAGGTGCTGGATAATCCGGGAACATTAGGGCTGGGAACAATGCTCCACGCCGTCCCATTCCAATGTTCCACCAAAGTGCTATAAGTGCTGCCGTTCGCGGCCTGGCCGACAGCCCAAACATCGTTCGCGGCCACGACGGCGACACCATTGAGGAGATTATAACCGTTGGTCGCGTTCGGACTTTTCACGAGCGCCCAGCTGGCGCCGGTCCAATGTTCGATCACGGTGCGGTAAGCGCCCAGCACCTGATTATAGCCCCATCCGGCCGCCCAAACATCATTGTCGGCCACCGCGGCCACCGACGATAAACTGTTGGCCTGGGTGCCCAAATTTGGACTGGCGACAATCTGCCAATCAGCCGCCGAGACTGAACGGCCAGCGAGCAGAGCAAACCAAAGAAGAGCGGAGGTAAACGTGATTTTCACGTGCCGAGAGTAGGCGCAAGACATTGCCTCACAACAAGCTCTCCGTAACAGGTTTGTTACGTTCAGAACAACCTCCAGGAGACGAACAGCCTAAATCAGCAATCCACGAGACAGGCCCGCGCAAAGAGCCCGGAAACTCTGGGTCCATTCTCCTGCACTACGCCTGCTGCTCCGGCGACCGGACGGCGTAACCAACATAGCGCAACGTATGGATAAGGGGCGGATCGAATCCGAAATCCACTTTCTTACGCAGACGAGTAATGAAAATCTCCACCGTGCGCGTGTCGTACTCATGTTCGCGCTGCCAGATCCGTTCGCAAAGCTCCGTGCGGGAAAAGACGCGTCCCGGCTCCTGCATGAGAATTTGCAGGACGTCGAATTCACGCGGCGAGAGCGCGATCGCCTTCCCGGCGCGCGCGACGTGCCGATGCAGCACATCCATGTGCAAATCACCGACCTTGAGGAGGTCCACCGCGGTCGGAGTCGCCGCGCGGCGTCCGAGCGCTTCGACCCGCGCGATCAGTTCGTTCATCGAGAACGGCTTCGCCAAGTAGTCATCGGCACCCGCCTTGAGACCTTTCACTCGATCACCGACCCCGCCCCGAGCCGTGAGAATGAGGATTCGCGCCGTGGAATGAGCTTCGCGCAGGCGAGCCAGCACCGATAACCCGTCGAGCCCGGGAAGATTGAGATCGAGCACCACGAGATCAGGCGGATCGAGCAGGGCAGCCTGTAAGCCGTCGGCCCCATCGTTGCGTGCGCTCGACTCATGATTATAGCGCTGCAGCTCTCGAGTGATTTGCCGGGCCAACCGAGGATCGTCTTCGATAACTAGGACGCGCATTCCATTTCAGCAGGAACCTGCATAACGATGAACGAACGAGAAAAGCGAGCTAATTCTGCAATTCCAAGGTTACAGCCGTCGCTGGCGGCCCAAATTGGTTTATCTGCCGGAAGACAACGCCGCGACCAAAACGCCCCGCGGCCGGCCCGCAATCTTTCGCGCAACGGCCTCGCGGTTCCGAGGGGTGTCGAGCGCTGAAGGACGCTCTGGCAATCGCCCCCAATTCGGAATACAACTGGCTTGCGCATGAGTTCGGAACCGATCATTCAGACTTTTTGTTCGGACAGCAAACAGCGCATGACTGTCCCCGCCATCACGGTGGAGGGTTTCTTCAAAGAACACGCCGAGGCACTGCAACTCAAGCTCGAAAGCGGCCGCGTCGGGTTCGGGCGGCGCATCCGCGAGCCAACCATCAATCGTCCCGGACTCGCGCTCGCCGGGTTCTACACTTATTTCGCGGAAAAGAGGGTGCAGGTGCTCGGCGCCGCGGAGCAATCCTACCTCAAGAACCTCTCGGCGCGGCAGCGTAACGCGCGTTTCCGCGCGCTTTGCGCCCAAAAAATACCCTGCATCGTCGCTTCGCGCGGTTTCCATCTCGCGCCGGAGCTGCTAGCCATCGCCGAGTCGGCCGGAATCGCGGTTTTCCGCACGCCGATGATCACGATGAAGTTCATCAACGCGGCGACCATCGCGCTGGAGCTCGATTTTTCGCCGACCCTGACGGAATTCGGCAGCATGGTGGATATTCTTGGCGTCGGCGTGTTGATCCGGGGCGCGAGCGGGGTCGGAAAAAGCGAGTGCGTCCTGGGCCTGATCGAACGCGGCTACAGTCTCGTCTCGGACGACGTCACGCGGATCAAGTCGATCGAGGGCCGCGAGTTGATGGCGACGGCTCCGGAGTTGACCCGCTACCACATGGAGGTGCGGGGCATCGGCATCATCAACGTCGTTTCCGTCTTCGGCATCGGCGCCATCCGGAACGAAAAACGGCTCGACCTCGTGGTCACGTTAAAAGACTGGCCGGAGCTGGAAGAAGTGGATAGAATCGGGCTCGATCGCGAGCTTTATGAGATTCTGAAGATCCAGGTCCCGCACATCACGATTCCGGTGCGGCCGGGACGAGATATCGCGCGACTAATCGAGGTGGCGGCGATGGATCAGAAGCTGAAAGGCCTCGGCGTGAATGGCGCGGTGGAATTTAACGAGAAATTGCTGGATCTAATGAAGACGCAGGATACCTGATGGGACTATTAAATCGACGCGCAGCGCCAACCACGAGCGAAAAGGTCGAGAAAGAGATCACGATCGTGAATCGGCTCGGTCTCCATGCCCGGCCCGCGGCGATGTTCGTCCGGATCGCGAGCCGCCATCGGTGCGAGATCTGGGTCGCGAAGGAAGGCGAGGAAATTAACGGAAAAAGCATCATGGGCCTGATGATGCTCGCCGCCGGTCAGGGCTCGAAATTGCGCATCCGGGCCGAAGGGCCCGATGCCGCCCAGGCGCTCATCGACATCGAAGAATTAATTCAGTCGCGCTTCAACGAAGAATAGTTCACGTTCCGGTTATTCTTCTACCGGAATGAGCGGCGATCGCGGCCACCAGGAAAAGCGCTGTCAGGGTGTGCCCGCGTCCCCGGGGATCGCGCGCGGGCCGATCCACGTCTTCTCGATTGAAACCGATGACGTGGTCAAATACCATATCGAGCCGGCGCACGTGCCCGACGAGATCGCGCGCTTCGAGAACGCGCTCATTCAGACGCGGGTGCAAATCCTCGAGATGCAGCAGCAGATTGCGGAGGCGATCGGAGCGAAGGATGCGGGCATTTTCGATGCCCATCTTTTGGTCGTCGAAGACCAGACCCTGATCGACGAAGTGCTGCGCAAACTCGAGGCCGATCACTGCAACGTCGAGTTCGTTTTCCAGGAAGTCGCCAACCGCTATGTCGAATCGCTCAGTCGCATCGACGATCCTTACCTGCGCGAGCGCGCGCTCGACATCCAGGACGTCACCCGGCGCGTCATCCGCAATTTGCAGGGTAAATCGCCGCGTCCGTTCCTTTCGGTCGACCAGCCCCACATTCTGGTCGCGCATAATCTCACCCCATCCGATACCGCGACGATGAACCGCGACCAGGTGCGCGGCCTTGCGCTCGATCTGGGGAGCCGCACCTCGCACACCGCGATCATGGCCAGGTCGTTGGGCATTCCGTCCGTCGTCGGCCTGCACGACGCGACGGAGAGCCTCGAGACGGGCGCGCCCGCCCTGATGGATGGCTACCATGGCCTGCTCATCATCCATCCGAGCGAAGAGACGCTGCGCGAATACGACGAGATCGAACGGCAAAAAGGGGCGATCGCAAAACGGCTGACGCAGCTGCGCGACACCAAATCAACCACCTCCGATGGCCGCCACATCGTGCTCTCGGCGAACATTGAACTGCCCGACGAAGTGGATGCCGTCCTCGCCCACGGTGCCGAGGGCGTGGGCCTTTACCGGACCGAGTTTCTTTATCTCAACCGGACGACTTTGCCCTCCGAGGAAGAGCAGTTCGAAATTTATCGGACCGTCGCCCAGCGGGTCGCGCCCGACCCGTTGATCATTCGCACCCTCGATCTGGGCGGTGACAAACTTTCCGAGAACAACGAGAATGGAGACGAACTCAACCCCTTTCTCGGCTGGCGGGCCATCCGTTTCTGCCTCGAGAACCTGGAAATCTTCAAGGCGCAGCTCCGTGCCATCCTGCGAGCCAGCGTGAACGCGAACGTGAAGATGATGTTTCCAATGATCTCGGGCCTCGATGAAGTGCGGCGCGGCCTGCAGATCGTCGACGAATGCAAGCAGGAGCTGCGGCGGGAAGGGCGTGCCTTTCGCGATGAGCTGGAAATTGGCGTCATGATCGAGATCCCGGCCGCGGCGATCATGGCCGATCTGCTCGCGCGCGAAGTGGATTTCTTCAGCGTCGGGACGAACGACCTGATCCAATACTCCGTCGCGATCGATCGGACGAATGAGCGCGTGGCCCATCTTTACCAGCCGAGCCATCCGTCGATCGTGAGGCTGCTTAAAATGGTGGCGGATGCCGCGCACGCGAACAACATCTGGGTGGGCGTCTGCGGCGAAATGGCAGGCGAGATTTTGTTTACGCCGCTCCTCCTCGGCCTCGGGATGGACGAACTGAGCGCGGGCGCCGCGCTCGTCCCGCTAGTAAAAAACGCGGTCCAGCGCCTAACAATGGCGGAATGCGCGCAACTGGTCGAGCAGGCCCTCCAACTCGATACCGCCGCGGCGATCCTCCAGCGCTGCACCGAAGTGGCCCAACGAAATTATCCCGAGCTGCTCGGCTAGGCGGCGACAGGATCGGTCGTGAGACGGACGAGCGGTTTATTCTTCCTCGCCGGATTCCGCTTCATTCTCCGGTTCGATCTCCGGCTTGAGGCCGTCCTCTTCCATCTTGCGCAGGACGTCGCTCATGTCGTCGACTTCGTCCCAGACTTCCTGGCTGACGTAGATCTGCGCCTTTTGCTGCACCGCCATCGCGATGCAATCGCTCGGGCGACCGTCGAGCTCGATGATTTTTTTCTGCTGCAGCTCGTTCTCGGCCCGAATAATCATCCGCGCGTAGTAGGTCGCGTTCTTCAGGTCGTTGATGATCACCCGCTCGACGCGCGCCCCCAGGGCGGTCATCAGGTGTCCCATCAGATCGTGCGTCAAGGGGCGTTCCTTGACGGTCCCGCGCATGAACATCGTGATCGCGCTCCCGACGCTCTGGTCGACATAGATGATGAAGACCTTGTCCATATTGCCGAGGAAGACCGCGCAGCCGCCGCTTGTCGGCAGGACGGCACGCACCTGCACCTCGATCACCGTTTTGTTCATCAAAAAAACCGTATCAGAGCGATTTCGAAAAACAAGCGGGCCGGCGGCACTCGCAAGTCGCGGCGCGTTGGCTCTCCGCCTTCTTTCTTCCTCTGGCGACAGTCTTTTTCTATCGGCTAATCTGCCTGTTGAGTTTGCAATCTGGTGCCCTACAATGCGCCACGATGACGAAGCCCGAGTGGGATATAGACGCCGCAATCGCAACTTATAACGTTGAAGGTTGGGGCGACGGTTATTTCTCCGTCAACAGCACCGGCAACGTCTGCGCAAAGCCATTAAAGGACGCCGGCGGCTCGATCGATTTGCTCGAAGTGGTGAATGAAGCGCGTGAGCGCGGCCTCGGCTTTCCGCTTGTCATCCGGTTCCAGGATTTGCTCCGGCACAGGGTGGAGACGGTCAATCGCGCTTTCCAAGCGGCGATGCAGGAGTTTGGTTATCGCAACGCATATCGCGGGGTGTTTCCGATCAAGGTCAATCAGTTGCGCGAGGTGATCGAGGAGATCGTCGATGCCGGGGCGCCGTTTCATTTCGGGCTCGAAGCGGGAAGCAAACCGGAGTTGATCGCGGCCCTCGCGATGCACCAGGATCTCGAGAGCCTGATTATTTGCAACGGTTACAAGGATCGCGCTTTCATTCGCACCGCGATGCTCGGCCGCCGGCTCGGCAAGTCGGTCATTATCGTCGTCGAAAAACTCGAAGAGCTGGAGCAGACGCTGCGCATCGCGAAGGAGATGGGCGTCGAGCCTTTTATCGGCATCCGCGTGCGGCTGCACAGCAAAGGCGCCGGAAAATGGACGACGAGCGGCGGCGAGAATGCGAAATTTGGCCTGAGCACGACCAACCTCGTCACGGCCAGTGAATTGCTGAAAGCGCACGGGCTCGCGCATTGTCTCAAGCTCGTCCACTTCCACGTCGGCTCGCAGGTGCCCGACATTTCCACGATCAAGCGCGCCGTCCGCGAAGCGGCGCGCTATTACGCGAAACTGTCGAAGATGGGTCACGAGCTTGGCTACCTCGATGTCGGCGGCGGCCTCGGGGTCGATTACGATGGCTCGCGCACCAGCTTCGACAGCTCGACGAATTACTCGCTGCAGGAGTATTGCAACGACGTCGTTTACAACATCATGGAGGTCTGCGACTCCGAAGGTGTCGTCCATCCCGCGATCGTGAGCGAAGGCGGCCGCGCGATCGTTGCTCATCACTCTGTTCTCGTGGTCGAGGCGTTTGGCTCGATCGAGAAAGACATGCACGCGCCGAAAATCGAGGCCACACCGGGCGATCCGAAACCGCTGCGTGACATCATCGAGGTGAAACGCCAGCTGAAGCGCGGCAACCGGCTCGAAACATTGCACGACGCGCAGCAGATCAAGGAAGAGATGCAACAAATGTTCAATCTCGGGCTGCTCGATCTCGAGGCGAAAGCCAAGATCGAGGCGCTCTATTGGCACCTCGCGCGCCAAATCGTCAACCTGCACCGCGGCCTGAAATATGTGCCCGAGGAAGTGAAGGAACTCGAGACGTCGTTAGCCGATCAGTACATCTGCAACTTCTCGGTCTTTCAATCTCTCCTCGACCACTGGGCGCTCGGCCAGCTTTTCCCGATCATGCCGATCCATCGTCTCGCCACACCGCCCGAGCGCTCCGGAACGCTGGTGGACATCACCTGCGATTCCGACGGGAAGATTAACAAGTTTACCGACTTGCAGGATGTGAAGGACACGCTGCCGATGCACAAGATCACCCCGGGAGAACTCTATTATCTCGGTGTTTTCCTGGTCGGCGCCTACCAGGACATCATGGGCGACCTGCACAATTTGTTTGGCCGCGTGACAGAAGTGCACGTCTTCCTCGACGAAGATGAGGAGTCGGGTTGGTACATCGAAGAGGTGATCGAAGGAAGCACGATCGGGCAGGTCCTGGCGCTCACGCAATGGGACAAGATCGAGTTGATGCGTCTGGTGAAACTGCAGGTGGATGCCGCGATCAAGAGCGATCGGCTCAAGCCTAACGACGCGATGAAAATCCTGGCCGATTACGAGCGCGGGTTGCAGGGTTACACCTACCTCTCGCTCGATGGCGCGGCGGCGGCGAATGGCGCCATTCCTGCCCCGGTGCAGCTGGCGGCGACTTCGCCGGGCTAACCTTTGGGCCGGCGCGAGCCGGTTATTGCAGATTGTAAACTTCGACCAGCGCCACGCCCGTAGCGCCGTCCTTTCCGCGGACCACGGCGGTGTAGGCCCCGGGCGTGAGCGAGCGGATGATCGCCGATTCGGCGTCGTTCTTCGGCGCGAGGCCGGTGGACTGGATGAGCGCCTCCTGCGAGTCGCGCCAGTTGTCGTCGCTCAGAATCAGGACGCCGTTGCCATCGTAAAGATCGAGTGTTGGATCGGCCAGCGGATTGGCGACACCCGCCGCGGCCAGTGATGGTCCGATTGCCCTAACGACCACCGTGTCACTGCCGCCGTTGCCGACAATGAAGCCGCCGATCAAAACATTGTCACCCGTCTGGACCAGCCCGCGCGTGCTCGTGTTGGCAAGAGTGGATTGAGCCGTGGGATCGAGATCGTAGGCTTCCACCAGCCCGATGCCGGTGCCGTTATTTTTTCCCTGAAGGATGACCGTGTAGGTGCCCGGCGCGAGGCTGGCGACGATCGCGGATTCAAGATCGTCGGTCGGCGGAATGCCAGTCGCTTCGATCGCGCCCTCCTGCGAGTCTTTCCAATTGTCGTTGCTCATGATGAGCGTGCTGCCCTGATAAAGTTCCAGGGTCGGATCCGCCAGCGTGCCGCCGAGCGGAATGCCATTGACCGCGAGCGATGGACCGAGCCCCCTAACGATGACCTGTTTTGCTTCAGTCCCGGCAATAATGAGACCGCCGATCAGGACATTGTCGCCCGTGCCGACGGGAAGGCGCGCCGAGAGGTTGAGCGACTGGGCCGGAGGCAGCGCGGTGCCATTCAACAAATCGAAGGCCGCGGCCGCGATCTGATGATGCCCGGCCGTCGTCGGATGAATGTCGTCCCAGAAAAGGTATTGGTCCGGATTGACCGCTTGGAATTGCGCGCTGTCGCTGATGTTGACGAATCCATAGTCCGCCGGGTTCGCAGCCAGCCGGTAAAACAGTCCGTAAATATCGAGCCGGTAAAGCGAGATCGTGATGGACTCGCCCGCAAGCGTGCTGATGGCAGTGTCGAGCTGACGGTTGAATTCCTCGCGATAAGCGGCTGAAGCCGCATTCAGCGCGGTGGCCTGCGCCACGTCGTTTTCATAATTCGGAATGAGCCCGAGCGGCGGAACGTTGGGCACCAGGATATTGACGGCTCCCGCGCGCGCGAGTTGTTCTACCAAACCGGCCACGCGCTGGGCGGTGGCGGTGACATTGGCGGAACTATCGTCGTCAAAAAGATCGTTCCCGCCGCCCCAGACGATGTAGAGCGCCGCCGGATCGGGCGTGTGACTGCCGAGATAATCGTCCACCTGTTTACCGAGGTTATCGATCGTGATCGTGTATTCGCCGCCGATGAACGGGGCGGGATTCGAAATGACCGTCCGCTCGCTCGTGCCGCTCACGGTCGTCGCGCCACCGAAGGCGTAATCGTTGCCGCCATCAAGGCTGTTACTGGCCGCCGACAAGCCGAGGAAGGTCTGGGCAAGTTGTTCGTGCCAGGTGCCGGCATAGGTGTTGGAGCCTGGAAACGTAGTGGCGCTATTGGTGAAGCGACCGTCGCTGTAATCGAACGCCAGGCTGGGGTAGCTGATGAAGAACTTGTCCTGGACCACGTGCTTGATGTTGCCATCATCCGACAGGCTGTCGCCGAAGAGGATGACTTTACTGAACGCCGGCGCGCTTTGAGCCGCGAGCCGGTCGGGTAAAAGCGCCAGAGCGACGACGAAAAGGATAAGGCGAAAGCCCATGTAGACGCTTCGCGGTGCGAAACGCGGGTGTCGAGGTGGAATGTGCTGCCTCAAGCCGAGCCTGGTCCTCACGCTTCGCAGAGCGAGACGTCTACCGCACAAAACGTCTTCGCTACTTTTTCTTGCCCTCGCCGGGACGATAATCTTCCTCGGCCGCCTCGAACGCCTTCTCGAGCCCGACCATATCTTCGCCGGGACGCAGGTTATCGAACGCTTCGGATTCACGCCGCAGCTCTTCCTCGGAATAATTAGCGGCCTTGATCGAGAGACCGATGCGGCGCTCGACCTTGTCGACCTTGATGACGCGCGCTTCGACCTCCTGGCCGACCTTGAGCACATCCTTCACTTTCGCGACGTGATCTTCACTCAGTTGCGAGATGTGGACGAGGCCATCGATGTCGTCCTGCAATTGCACAAAGGCGCCGAAGCTGGCCAGCTTCGTCACCTTGCCAGTAACGAGATCGCCGATCTTGTACTTCTCGTCGATGTTCTTCCAGGGATCGTCGCTTAGCTGTTTAACGCCGAGGCTGATTCGCTGGTTGGTCTTGTCGATGTCGATCACTTCCGCCTCGACTTCGTCGTTCTTTTTGAAGACCTCCATCGGGTGATTGATCTTGCGCGTCCAGCTCAAATCCGAGACGTGAATCATGCCGTCGATCCCGTCTTCCAGTTCCACGAACGCGCCATAAGCAGTCATGTTGCGAATCTGGCCTTTCACCCGGCTGCCGATGGTGAATTTCTTCTCGATCTCATCCCATGGATTGGGCTCGAGCTGACGCAGGCCTAACGAAATTTTCTGCTCTTCCTTGTTGACGCCGAGCACAACGGCCTCCACTTCCTGGCCAACGGTGAGGATGTCCGACGGACGCATGATGCGCTTCGTCCACGATAACTCGGAGACGTGAATGAGGCCTTCGACGCCTTCTTCCAATTCCACGAAAGCGCCATACGGAACGAGATTGGTGATTTTGCCTTTGACCTTCTGCCCGGCCGGGAAACGCTCTTCGATCTGGTCCCACGGGTTTTTCTGGGTCTGTTTCAGGCCTAACGAAACACGTTCTTTTTCCTTGTTGATATCGAGGACGAGCACTTCGAGTTGCTGGCCAACTTTGAGCAATTCGCTCGGGTGGCCGAGCCGGCCCCAAGTCATGTCAGTAATATGCAAAAGGCCGTCCATCCCGCCGAGGTCGATAAACGCGCCAAAATCGGTGAGGTTCTTGACCGCGCCCGACACAGTGTCGCCCACGTTGACGCCCTCGAGGAATTTTTGACGCTTCTCGCTCCGCTCCTGCTCAATCAATTCGCGCCGGCTCAGAACGACGTTTTTTCGGTCGTCGTTGATCTTAACGATCTTAAAATCGTAGGTGTTCCCGACAAACTGCTGGAGATCGCGCGGCGGGATGATGTCAATCTGGGACGCTGGAAGGAAAGCTTCGACGCCGATATTGACCATCAGGCCGCCCTTCACGACCGACTTCACTTTGCCTTTGATCAATCCGTCGCCGGCGAAGACCTGCGCAATCTTGTTCCAATTCTGGCGATAAGCAGCCTTTTCCTTCGAAAGGACGACCATGCCCTCGTCGTTCTCGAGGCGCTCGAGCAGCACTTCCACCTCGTCGCCCACCTCGAGCGACTCGATGTCGTCGAACTCCGCCGTCGGGATCACGCCCTCCGACTTGTAACCGATATCCACGAGCACTTCGCGTGGCCGGATTTCCAGAATGCGCCCTTTCACAATGCTGCCTTCTTTGAAGTCGGGCATCGACTTCGACATCATATCCTGCATTTGCAACATAAACGGTGGGCTCTCCTGGTGACGCGGGTCAGTGTTAAAATCAGCGGCGACTATCGCCGGCTGCTCCCGCACGAAGGGATGGAAAGTAGCCACGTTCCGGCCCGCGGTCAACCGGCGCCAGAAGGGGATTGATCCCGGGTGTGACCCCGTTTAGCTTCGCCCCGTCTATGAGTTGGAGCACCAGTGAAGCCATGACCGACCCGGCGATTCGCGAGCCGATGTCTTTTCGTTCGGAGTTTAAGTTCTTCCTGCGGGATATTCCCGTCGAGATCACCGTGCGCTTATACAAGCCTATTCATGCGAGCGCTGTCGTCGTCCGGCGAAGCCATCTGATATCGGTCCCGGGTTTGGACCGGCCGGAGCAGGTTAGCGACGAGGATCAGATGGAAGACGGTGAAGTCCTCCAGAGCGTTATCAGCGAATTCGTTCACGTCTACAATGCGGCTGTCGCCAAGGGCTTGAAGCCCGACGTCTCCTGGCTACAGCAAGATCCTGGGTTTCGCTGAAATCGCCTGATTAACTCCTGATGAAAAGACTTTGCATCCTCTTTTTGACTGCGGCCTGCTTTTCGTCTCCCCTGCAGGCGGCGTCACCAGCCGAAACGCAAGTCGCCGATGCGATCAAAGCACCGGGTCTTACGGTCGTTCACCTCTGGGCGCCGTGGTGCTCCAACTGCCAGGCTGAACTTAAGGGCGGCGGCTGGACGAAGACCGTGAAGGACAATCCCGGGGTAAAATTCTATTTCATCTCCGTCTGGAACGGCGGCGAAGACGGCCGCGCCGTGCTCGCGAAGTACGAGATCGCGCAGCAGCCTAACGTCACCATTCTGGCCGATCCCGGCCCGCGGGGCGCCGGCCATATCAAGCAGTTTACCGGTCTGGCCTTGAGTTGGATTCCCACCACCTGGATCTTCAAAGGCGGCGACCTTCGCTACGCCTTAAACTACGGGGAACTCCGTTTTTCTGTCCTGCAACAATTCATCGCCGATACCAACTCGGATTGGGAACACTGACGCTTTCCCGGGCCAAATTGAAGTTGCGGGAGCAAGGTGGGTGTAGCATCTTCCCCGTCCGCTGGACCGGTGCGGCCGGCGCCTCTTTACTATGTCAAATACGATCGAACTAGTGCCCGAGCTGCTCGAAGCGGGCGTCCATTTTGGCCACCAGACGAAGCGCTGGAATCCGAAAATGAAGCCGTTCATTTTTGAGAAGCGCAACGCGATTTACATCATCAACCTCGATGAAACGGTCAAACAGCTCCAGCGGGCGACCGATTTCCTGCGCGAAGTGGCGCAGCGCGGTGGGAAGATTCTTTTCGTCGGCTGCAAGAAACAGGCCCAGGAAGCAGTCAAGGAAGCAGCCGTAGCCTGCGGGCAATTTTACGTCAACCAGCGTTGGCTCGGCGGTACCCTGACGAACCTGGCCACGATCCGGAAAAGCATCGGCCGCCTGAAGTACATCGAGGAGATCGAAGCCTCGCCCGATTACAAGAAAATGGGCAAACAGGAGCTTGCGGCCTTGAATCGTGAGGCTGCCAAACTGCGTCGCAACCTCGAAGGCATTCTCGAAATGTCGCAACTCCCCGACGCGTTGATCATCATCGACACCACGCGCGAGCAGAATGCCGTCAACGAAGCACGCCGGCTTGGCATCCTGACTGTCGCGATCGTCGATACGAACGCCGACCCGGAGATTATCGACTACCCGATTCCCGGGAACGACGACGCCATCCGGGCCATCCGCGTCATGCTGCAAAAGCTCGTCGACGCCATCGTCTCGGCCAGCGGCGAAGCGCGCTTGCGCGAGGAAGTCGAGATGGCTGGCGTCTCCGCCTAACGGCCGCGGTTGAGAGTCGGTAGTTGAGAGTTGAGAGGCTCCGCTATCGGAGTTCTCTCTCGGCTTCAATTTCAATCCCTTTCAGTTCTCAAATCTCAGCTATGGAAATAAATCCTCAGACCGTCAAACAGCTCCGCGAAAAAACGAACGCGGGCTTCATGGATTGCAAACGCGCGTTGGCCGAAGCGGGTGGCGACCTCGACAAAGCGGAGACGCTCCTGCGGACCAAGGGAATCGCCAGCGCGAGCAAGAAGTCTTCGCGGGCGACGAAGGAGGGCATCGTCGCTTCCTACATTCATCTCCAGGGAAAAGTCGGCGTGCTGGTCGAGGTAAACTGCGAGACCGATTTCGTGGCGAAGAACGAAGGCTTTCGCGCCTTTGTGAAGGACATCACGCTGCATATCGCCGCTGCGCAGCCGCTTTATGTCGGCCGCGAGGAAGTTCCGCCAGCCACGATCGACGCCGAGCGCGCGCTCTACGCCGCCCAGGTGAAAGGGAAACCCGAGAATGTGATGGCAAAAATTGTCGAAGGGAAACTCGATAAATTTTACAGCACGGTCTGCCTGCTCGAGCAGGGTTTCATCAAGAATCCCGACCAGACGATCAAGGAATTAGTCGCCTCGAAGATCGCCGAGATCGGCGAGAACATCGTGATTCGTCGTTTCACCCGCTACTCGGTGGGTGAGCCGCTGAGCCACGAGCCGTCAATTCCATCCGCGGCGGAAGAATAGCCTGCGTGGTCGGCCTAACAAGGCCAGTCGGTATGCATCGTGTTTTGGGGCTGCGGCTCAATTGACGAGAAACAGAGCGCCCCG
>DATMNS010000044.1:0-4576 GCA_035568735.1 Chthoniobacterales bacterium
CCAATCGAGCCGCGGCTGGTGCGGCTCGACGAAACCCGGCGGCCGATTGAGCGCGCCCGGTTTCCATTTGAATTCGTAGGGTTTCCATTCGAGGCCGTCGTCGCTCCCCTCGAGGATGATCTCCGACCGCTCCTTCGTCATGACGCGAAAGAGCCCGTAACCGTTGACGACGTAGAAGGGGGCGATCACGCCATACATCGCCCCCATCGGGCCCGGCCACTCCGTCCCGGGCTTGAACCCGGAAAAGATGAGCAGCGCATTGACCGGCATCGTCAAAACGATAATGACGGCCGGCACCCAGACCGGCCAACCGCGGCCGGCCGGCGCGCGATTCGTTAGGCGAGGCCCGCCCGGCCAGACGAGATCGTCGATCAGGAGCAGGCAGAGCGCGATCGTGAGAAGATTAAAAAAGGCGTAATTACCGGTGAGGCCGATCACGATCTGCAAGAAGATGATCGCGCCGCAACCGAGCAGCCGCAGCCGGCGCGGCAGCCAGACGAGAAACGCGCCCGCTATTTCCACCACGAGGACAAAGGCGGTCGAGAAATGCTTGAACCACTCGGGTGATTTGTCCGCCCACCAGCCGAGTAGCGTCGGCAGCGGTTGCGTCCAGTAATGAAAATCGAGCGCGCTCAGGTCCCACCAGGAAGCGTCGCCGCTGGTGAGCTTCACCACGCCGGACATCAGCATCAGTTTGAAGAGCAGGAAATGGAGGAGGAAGAGCGCGGGCCGGGAGAGCGGCGCGAACGAGTCGCGGCGCGGCCACCAGCGCCAGGGCGCAAGAAAGATCGCGAGAAAACCCGTCTCGAGCAGCAGGATGTCCCATTGAAAACTAAGAAAGGTTTGCCCCGCGATCGTGAGCGAGAGGTAGAGCGCGAAGAGCAGCGCGAGACAGACAATCGGTGCGATCTCCACGATCAGCAGCACGGAAAGCAGCGCGCCGGCGCCGCACAGCAGATGCAAAAATGCATTGCTCGGATTCAGCCAGCAGAACGTCGGCAGAAGAAAGAAGGCTCGACTACCGAGCTGTTTGTGCGCGTCCCCCAGGAGTTGCGAGATCGGCATGACCCCGTGCGCACCAATCAGCCCGTCCACCTGCACCCAGAGCGACCAAAACGCGATCAGGTAAATCATCCCGAGCATGCGCAGAAACCAGCGGCGCGCGTGGAAGTAGGTCGGGCGCCGGACATCTTTGCCCCAGAACAAGGATGTGACGATGTGCGCCAGCTCGCGATGTCCCGCGATGAAAGCGTAGGCCGCCTTGGAAACGGGCGCGACTCCCGGGACATGCTCGTAACTCCAGCTCCAGAATTTTTTGCCGCCGCCCCGGCCTAACGAACGGTAAACCGCCGCCGCGCCGCTCAAGACGCGGCCATCCGGTTCGATCAATTTGACCGCGCGTTCGAACTCGGCGCGCGGAACCTCCGGGAAGCGTGCGGCGGCCTCCTGCAGCGACTCGTAATCCACCGCCCCGGCCGTGATCTCGCGCCAGCGCGCGATCCAGAGTTTGCAGAATCCACAATCGCCGTCGTAAACCATCAGCATTTTCGAGGGCGGGTTGGCGACTCGATTGGCGGGATTGGGGTTCGATGTCAACAATGAACGTTCAACGTTCAACGATCAAGGTTCAATTGGGAAACTGGCGCTGCTGGGAGATGAGCGCTGGACGTTGTCCGCATCACACCGCGAATTCCGCCCAAACCGGCGCATGATCGGACGGGTCCTTGCCTTTGCGCATCTCGCGATCGACTCCCGCGGCGGTGCATTTCGCTGCCAGCTCGCGGCCGGCCAGCACCGCGTCGATCCGCAGTCCGCGATTTTTCGGGAAGGCCAGCATCCGGTAATCCCACCAACTGAAAATCCCGGCCTCCGGATGACGCAGGCGGAGCGTATCGGCCAGCCCCACCGCGCAGAGCGCACGAAAGGCCGCGCGCTCTTTCTCCGAACACATGATAGCGCCGCGCCAGAGCGCGGGATCGTGCACATCGGCGTCGTTAGGCGCGACGTTATAGTCGCCGCCGACCACAATGCGCTCAATTGCGCCCTCCTTTTCCCGCAGGCATTTCGTGAGGCGCTCATACCAGGCGAGCTTGTAGTCGTAGGCCGGCGCGCCGATCGCCTGCCCGTTAGGCGCATAAATCGAGACGACCCGCACTCCGCCGACGCTGGCCGCGATCACGCGCGCCTGTTCATCCGCGACCTCGTCGCAGAATCCGATCCGCACCTCGCGCGGCTCCTCCTGCGCGAGAATCGCAACCCCGTTATAGGACTTCTGCCCGTGAAAGACCGCGGCGTAGCCCGCGTCGCGCAGGGCCTTCTGCGGAAACTGCTCATCGGTGCACTTCGTTTCCTGCAGGCAGACCACGTCCGGGTTTGTCTCGCGCAGCCAGAGCAACAACCGGTCCTGTCGTTTGCGGAGTGAATTGATGTTCCAGGAGACAATGCGCACGTCATCTCTTGTAGCGATGGTCTCTGACCGTCGCAAACGGCGAGGCACCAGGAGGGACGACCAGAGCCTGCCCGGCGCAGCGGGGGTCGTCCGAGCAACGCGGACGGGACAGCGCCCGTCGCTCCAAAATCACAACTCGATTTCGACGCCCGGCGGCGGCACGATGATTTCGCTCCCCGGCAGCGCCACCGCGGCGGAAGCGCGCACCCATTCCACCGCCGGCCCATCGCCGTGCACCAGCACCACTTTCTTCGGCGCGACCTTCGTAATGTAGGCGAGGATCGATTCGCGGGAAGCGTGGGCGCTGAACTGGAATTCCTCGACGCGGCAGCGGAGCGGTTGGGCCGGCTCCTCTTCATCGAGCGACAGAAACTCGTTAGGCGCGGTCCTCCGCAGAACGCCCGCGGGCGACTCTGGATCGGCGTAACCGACAAAAAAGATGGAGTGCTCGGGCCGATCGATGATCCGGCGCGCGAAAATATTCGAGAGCGTTTTCGGCGTCATCATCCCGCTGGAGAGCGCATAGATACGGCCGGGCCGCGCCGGGGCGTCGGCGATCGTTTTTCCGTTCAGGACGAAGGGCCCGACCTCGGGAAACAATTGCAGGCGCGGCAGGACACGGCGCGATTGATTCGCCCGGCGATCGTAAATCTCGGTCATCTTCGAGCTCAACCCGCCGATATAAATCGGGACGTCCGCGATCATTTTGTTGCGCTTGAACTTGTAAAACATCGACAGCACCTCCTGCGTCTTGCCGAGCGCGAAGACCGGCACGAGGACGCATCCGCCGCGGGCAAACGCGCGCTCGATGGCCGCGGCAAAACGCCGTTCTTCGGCGTCGCGCGAAAAACCTTTCGCCAACGGCGAATCGCCACGTGTCGCCTCGATAATCAGCACATCGATCCCCGACTCGGGAAAGACCGCGCCCTTGAGCAACGTCAGGTCGTCGAAGTTCACATCGCCGGTGTAGAAGACGGTCCGGCCTTCGGCCCGCAACAGGATACCGGCGGCACCGAGGACGTGGCCCGCGTCATAAAATTCGAAACTCAGCTCGTCGTTAGGCCGGGCCGGGCTGCGTTCCCCATCCACCGTGAACGGCTGGCCCACGGGACAATGCTGCCAGCGATCCGTCGCCCGTTCCGTTTCGCGATGAGTAAAGAGCGGATAAATCACGCCCACCTCTTCGCGCTCCCGTGTCATCACATTGACTGAGTTGTGGAGCAAAGCCTCGCCGATCGCGGCCGTCGGTTCCGTCATGAAAATGCGCGCCTGCGGCTGTTGCCGCATCAGCACCGGGAGCGACCCGACGTGATCGAGATGCGCGTGCGAGAGGAGCAGCGCATCAACCGTCCGCCCGGCCAGCGTGCCGAGGAGCGGCAGCGCCATTTCGCCTTCTTCCTTGGGATGCATGCCGCAATCGAGCACGACCCCCTGCCCGCCTACTCCGAGATAATAACAGTTGGCGCCGATCTCCGTCCGGCGCGTCAGGTTGATGAACTTCAAAATTGAGCGCCAACTTGCCCGTTCCGCTTTTCCGAGCAACCGGCAAATTTAATCCGCTGGAAAACCCGCCCGTGGCGCAGGCTCGTCAATCGGTCTTCCAGTAGGTGTTGGTCCCCCTCCCACGAAAGAGGATCTGCGAGGTCGTGGAACACGCAACAGGCTTCCCGCGCAGGTAGCCCGGCAAGAAAGTGACCTTGTTGATCCGGTCCATCACCGCCTTGCCAAAACCCGACCCGAGCGGGGACTCATAGGTAATTTTTGACGCTAACAGTTTTCCGGTAGCATCCGTGTCGAGCTTAACGCAGACCGTCCCGGACAGCATGTGGTCCGACGGATAGGCAAATCCTTCGAAATTGTCGCCCCACCAAAAGACTTCCTGCGGACAGATGAAGTCATCACCTTTTTTGAGATGCTCCGCCTCTTGATTAAGAAAAATTCGCAAATGCGGTTTTCCATCAATCACGACAAAGATCATCGTGCCAGAGACCACGGCCGCCGCTGGTTTTCCGTGATAGACAGCCGGAATGAATCTGGCGTATCGGCACTTGTCGATCGCTTCTTCCGCCAGCGCATCCGAGTTGGGTGTCCGATAATAGGTCCACATTCCATTGCTTTCTCCAAACG
>DATMNS010000045.1:0-9337 GCA_035568735.1 Chthoniobacterales bacterium
CGACCGCGCTCGCGCTCTGGTATCACTTCGCGATCATGTTCGAGGCGCTCTTTATTCTCACCACACTCGACGCCGGAACGCGGGTGGGGCGTTTTCTCCTGCAGGATTTGCTGGGCCAATTCTGGCGCCCGCTCGGCGACACCGGGTCGTGGAGCGCGAATATTGTCACGAGCGCGCTGCTTGTCGCAGCGTGGGGCTGGTTCCTCTACCAGGGTGTGCTCGATCCGTTAGGCGGAATCAACAGTCTCTGGCCGCTCTTCGGCCTGGCCAATCAACTTCTCTCGGTCATCGCGCTTTGCCTCGGGACAACGATCCTGATCAAGATGGGCAAAGCGCGCTACCTCTGGACCACGCTCGGGCCGCTCGCCTTCATGATCGTGGTCACGTTTTCCGCCGGTTATCTCAAGATCTGGTCGGCGGATCCGAGAATCGGGTTCCTCAGCGGAGCCAACATGCTCGACGCGAAGACGGCGGCTGCGTCGAGCACCGTCGATTTTGCGCGGCAGGCTTTCATCTGGCGGATCGATGCGCTGGTGGCGCTCGCTTTCCTGGTGCTTGTTTTCCTGATTGTGACCGGGTGCGCCCGGCAATGGTGGCGGCTCCTGCGCGGGACGAAACCGATCGTGCTCCACGAAAGCGAGTATGTTCCTCTGGCCCGGGTGCGCGTGGCGATTCGTTAGTCCGGGATGCGCGAAAAAGAAATGCTCGCCGTCGTGGCCGCGTTGGCCAGGCAGCCGACCGCGCCTTTTCGCGAGGAGGCGGTGCGGGCGGAGATTGAGATGCAGCTGCGGCGATGTCCATATGTCGACTTTGAGCGCGATGCTTTTGGGAACGTGATCGCGCATTATCGGCGGGGGCGCCGCAAGGCGGAATGGGCGTTCGCCGCGCACATGGATCACCCGGGCTGGGTGCGCGGCCAGAACAACGAGATGGTATTCCTCGGCTCCGTGCCGGAGCGCTTCCGGCGCGATCCGAAAACGAAGTCGTTCGGCGATTTTGCGATGTGGGATCTCGCGCCTTTCGAGATTCACGCGCGGCAGATTCATTCGCGCGCTTGTGATGATCTGCTCGGGTGCGCGGAAATCATCTGCCTCTTTCGTCAATTGGAAGAACTGGGTGCGCCCGCGCATTGCGTTGGCCTTTTTACCCGGGCGGAAGAAGTTGGATTTGTCGGCGCGATCAAACTTGCGCAGTCGGATATCCTGCCGCGCAGCCTAACGATTGTCTCGCTCGAAACAAGCACACCACGTGGCACGGCGGAAATTGGGAAAGGTCCAATCGTGCGGGTGGGGGACAAGGTTTCCAGCTTTGACGGCCCGGCCACGGCGCGACTCTTGAGCGCCGCGCAGGAGGAGAAAATCCCGGTGCAGCGTTGCCTGCTCGATGGCGGGACATGCGAAGCGACGGCGTATCAGCTTTACGGTTATACCTCCGCCGCGGCGAGCATTGCGCTTGGCAACTATCATAACTGCACGCCGGAGGGAACGATTGCGCCGGAGTATGTCGCAATTGACGATTTTGTCGGGATGGTGCGACTCTGTATGGGGCTGGTTTTGCGCGGAGGGACAAGGAGCGATCCGCAGAAAATGCTCCGGAAGAAGCTGGAGAAGAACGCCGCGAGTTATCGCGTTTTCTATTCGTCATCAAAAGCGCCGTCGAAGGATTCCGGTGCGCGACCGTAAAATTTCCGCCGCGGAATCGCTCGACTCCGCTGCGTTTCGCTCGGGATGACGGGCTTCGCGGCCGGTCGGACTACTTGCGGCGCAGGGGCACCACAATCTCGTTCTCCTGCCAGACCAGAACGACCTGACCGTCCTCGATCGAGCGCAGGGTGACCTGGTAGACCTGGGCGCCGAGCTGAAGGCCGAACTGCTGGCCTTCCTGGATGATTTTGCCATTCAGGATGGCAAAGTGCCCGCCGGTACCGGTCGTGACCGAGGTGAGGGCAAACGCATCCGGCGAGAGGTCTGGGCCGGCGTTGGTATTTGGATTCTTCGGGTTTGGTCTTTTCCAACCGATCGGCCAGAAAGGATCGCGGGCGTTGGCCGCGTCGAAGTTGGATTTTTGCTTTAGCTCTACTGCCGGGACGGCGTCCTCGGCGCGGGCCGTACCCAGTAACAAAGTCGTTAGGCAAAGGAGAGGCAGGAGATGTTTCATTTCTTCAAGAGCACTGTTTGCACCGCAAGGCTGACCTGTTGGTACTGCGGTTCCTCTGGCACGGCGTGGATGACGATTTTTTGGATGTTGAGGAGCGGCTCGGTGTTTTCCAGCTCGGCAATGGCTTTCCCGAGGACGTCGTAGTCGCTCTGGGGCAACTCGATGACCCAGGTGTCCCTGATCCAATTAGAGAGCTCCGGCTGCTTGAAATCTCCGCTCGATTCCAGGCGCGCGGCGGATTTGTCGATTCCCTGGTTGTTAAAGAAGGTGCGCATCTTCGGCGGGAACCACGCAATCGGCGCGCCTTCGGCGGTGGTGTGCTTGAGCGCTTCATAGCGGACCGTCGCCTGCTTGGCTTGCATTTCGAGGTTGGCGGTTTTTTTCAGTTCGGTCTTGGAGGATGCGGTTTTTTCCTGCACCTCGGCGATCGCCTGGGTCATCGACGCGCGGCTCTTGTTCAGCGGCCCGAGGAAGAAATTGAAGTAGCAATAAATCAACGCGATGAAACCGATCGTGCTCAGAGCGATCTTTTGAATCTGATCTTTGTTGAATTTCTTCACCTTCATTTCTTTTTCGTGGTGTCCTTCGGTGGTTCCTCCGCTTTGCTGTCGTCGCCGGGCTTGGGGTTGAAGGTGACGCTCAGGACAAAGCGGGCGCTGGGCGTGGGAACGCCGCTGAGGTTTACGACGGTGTCGAGGTCCTCGAGGTTTTTGAAGTTTACCTTTACGGCGCTGTAACTTTTCTCGAGTTGCTCGATCAGGAGCTGCCTGAGATCTTCCGCGGCCGCCCGCGGCTCACGAGCGGCAGCGATGCCTTCGAGCGCGACTGCGACTGACTGGTCTGCTTCGACGATCCCGCCGTCGAGACTGGTTACCTGAATGTTGGGCGCGACGCAGTGCGAGACCCGGGCCAGAAATGGCGCCCAATAGAAGCGCCCGTCGATCAGACCGTTGAGTACCATGGTGCTGTCGATGATTTGGTGAAGTTCCGCAGCCCGCTTCTGAGCGGCGGTGACTTTCGGCTCGACCTTTTGCCACTCGCTGTTGGCGGCATTGAGCCGGCTCTTGATCTGGATCGTCTGGTAGGCGTTCCAGCCGTAGTAGAGGAAGAGGATCACGCCAAATGCGATCAGGGCGATGACGCCGAGTTTGAGCGGGTCGCGCTGGCGCTGGCGCTGTTCCGTGATTTCCTCGTGAAGAAGATTGAGCTGCAAGGCCATCGTTAAGCGGCTTTCAGATAGGAGATGGCTGCGCCGCAGGCGACATTCAAGGAGACGAATTCGCTGGAGAGTGCCTGGCGCTTGCCCGATGGCAGCGCCACCTCGCACGTTTCCAACGGATCCCAAATTTCGCAGGGCAGTCCCAGTTCATCACTCAGGGTCTGCAAAATCATTTCCGTCCTCGCCATGCCGCCGGAAACGAAAATCCGGTGGATGCTTTCCTCGCATTGACCTTCGAAAAATCCGATCGAATTGCGCACTTCCGTAGCGAGACCGAGGAGCGAATTGCGGCAGGTGTCGGCCATGCCCGCGTCGCCTTGCTGCAGCAGCACGCGGGCAGTCGTGCTATCCACCGCGCCGTCCGCAATCAACGCTTCGCCGAAGAGTTTGCCGCCGTAGTCGACGCTCCGCACGAGCATGAGCTCGGTCTTCTGGCCGATCAGCACCGTGCTTTGCTGGTGGCCCATGTCGAGGAGCAGGAAGGCTTCGTTGTTGAAGATCTCCGGGTAGGCAAACTCAAAAGCGTTGAAGGAGCAGATGGGCGCGAGCTGCAGCACGTTGGCGGGCGTCTTTATCTTGCTGAACGCTTCGGAAATCTGTTTGACCATCGGGCGCAGCATCCCGCCGACGAGATAGCGGGTCTTGCCCGAGTTCGCGACCTTTTCGACCGGCGCGCCGCCGGGTGTCACGCCGGCGAGCGCGACCGCCGAGGTTGCCGAGACGGGCGCGCAATCCAGCACGAAATTTTTGCATTCCTGGTTGAGGACCGCGAGGCCGTTGAGACGAAGGGCGCTGCGGAGCAGATCGATCGGCGTGTTCGGCTGTTCGATGATGCGCAGGAGCGCGTCGGGATCGGAAACCGCGACGGCATAGCTCTTCGCGCTGCCACCCAGATCTTTGAGGAGCAGTTTGATCTGTTGCGCCAGTTCGTCGGCATTTTTGATCTCATCCGGCACCGCGCGAGACGCGTAATTCGTCAGGACAATGCGGTGATCTCCTTTTCGTTGCAGGAGCACACTTTTGAAGACGTGTTTGCCGAGGTCGATGCCGATGACTGAATTCGCGCGTTTGGCCATGGTCGTTGCGCTTGTTATAGCGAAAACCATGCCTCGCCCGCAGGCTTTATGAAAATTCCCGCGCTCTATGGCGCCGGCTGATCTCAGGCGGCCACCGGGCGCCGATAACCAAAATATTCGCGGGCCTTGATCATCCGCGAAACCTCCGGAGGCACCATGCTCTCCCAGGTGGGATCACCCGCCCGCATTTTCGCGAGCACGCCGGGCGGAAAAATCTTCAGGTACTCACGATGAAAATCTGCAATTCCCTCAATGAAGCGATTCTCGATCAGGTACTGGTAGAGATGATGCAGATTCGGCGCGACCGCGAGCTGCCGCGCGGTAATTAATTCGCCGGTCGCCTCGTCTTCGATCGGATAGACGAATAGCTTCAGGCCGTTTTTGAACATCCGCCCGAGCGCTTCCAGAATCCCGCCCTCGAGGTTGAGGTAATATTTCTCGTCGAAGATTTCATGCAGGCTGGGTATTCCCATGACAAGTGCCACCATCTGGTTGGTGTAGCGGGAAAGATAACCGGCGAGGCGGTAGTATTCGCCGAACTTCGAAATCAAAACCGTTCGGCCTAACGAACCGAGAATATCGACCCGCGCAAGGAAATCGGCGTGGTTGAGCTGACCTTCGGAGAGCAGATTCTCCAGCGTCATTTCCATCAGCACAACCAGGTCCTCTTCCTTCGCTCCGGGCCGGTTGAGGAAAATTTTTCGCGCGCCCTCCAGCATGTCGTTGGTCGCGTAGGTCACCGGCCGAAAGCTGCCGCGCTCCACGATGATCGCCTTCTTGTGCAGAATCTCCGCCGGCTGGACCGATTCGCCGTTGGCGGTGAACATGACCGCGTCGCTCAGGCCCTGGCTTACGAGTTGGAGGCTCATCAGCCGGTTGTCGACTCCCTCGTAAGCGGGTCCGGAAAATTTGATCATATCGATCTGCATTCGGTCCGACGGCAGATTTTCGTGGAGCGAGGCGATTAATTTCTCCGGCTGCTGGCAGTAAAACGCGCCATAGATCAAGTTCACGCCGATGATCCCGAGTGCCTCCTGCTGATCGACGTTCCCTTCATCGAGCATCCGCACGTGGATGATGATCTGGCTCGGCTCGCTGCGCGTTTTGGATTGGAAACGCATCCCGAGCCAGCCGTGCGACTCGTTATGCTGCTTGAAACTGCGGGCCGCGACCGTGTCCGCAAAAACGAAAAAGGTGCGCTCGTCGCCCATCTTTTGATCGAGGCGTTCGATCAACAATCGGTATTCGCGGTCGAGCATCGTCTGGAGCCGGGCGCGGCTGACATAGCGATCCGTCGCGCCGTAGATCGCGTCACTGAATTGCATGTCATAGGCCGACATCGTCTTCGCGATGGTGCCGGAGGCGCCGCCGACCTGGAAAAAACGGCGCGCCACTTCCTGCCCGGCGCCGATTTCCGCGAACGTGCCGTAGCGTTTCGCGTCGAGATTGATCTGGAACGCTTTCTTGTTCGTTCCGACATCCATTTCGCTCACGGATCTAAGATGAGGGCAATCGGGAGCTTCTCAACCGATGGAAACACGGCGCGCTAACAGACCGGGGCGGAAAGGCCCCTCCCACATTACTACATCCGCACCCGCTCGGCGCTGTCGGTCGGGATCCAGCCCCGCAATTCGTTAGGCAAGGCGGCGTAGAGCCAGTCGCCCCGGGTGCTGAGAATTTTAATTTCGCTCCCCGGTGGCAGGAGCAAGACCGCGCCCGCGCTTTCCGTTGTCGCCAGACGGGCTTGGATATTCCTGCCGGTCACGATCGCGAGGTCATTCCCCGCGCTTCCCGTCTCGAGCTCATAAACCGCGAACGCCGCGCCCCCTGAGATGATGCCTGACAACAAGAGCGCAAAAATCCAAACCGCCGGCCGTCGCCGGGAAAAAGAAAGGCCGCAGAAAATTGCCACTGCGCCCCAAAAAGCCGTGGCCGCGAGCCAGGCGTACTGATCCCGCGTCAGATAAGAGAGGTGCTGCTCCGCCCAGTTGCCTGTCAGTTCGAGGGCCCGCGCCTGATCGCGCACCAGTTGCAGATTGGCGCGTGCTTCGGGTTGCGCCGGGTCGAGCGCGAGGGCGCGTTCGTAATTCAGAATGGCGCGCCCGGGATCACCGGCGCGGAAGCAGGCGTTGCCCAGATCGTAAAACAAACTTGAGTTCCACTGGTGGCTCTTGACCAGCGACTCGTAGCCCGCGATCGCCGCGGGAAAGTGGCCCGCGGCGTAATCCGCGCTGGCCTTGGCGAAGGTCGCATCGGCCTCGGCATGGGCGACCGGCGCCCCGAAGACCTGCGGGGTCAGGCAAAGCGCCGTGGCAGTGAGCAGAAGGAGAATGGGCGCGCGCATTTCAGCCCAGACTGTCGATTAATTCCAGCACCTCGCGCCGGGTTTGCTCGGCGACGGTGGCGTTGCCGTTGGGCCGGCCACTGTAGCGCAGCTCGTCGCTCCGGCGGAATAGCTCGCGCACGCGATCCCGTTTTTCATCCGGCAGGTCGAACGCTGCCACTGCCGTCTCGGCGTCCACCGAGTTCGGCTCGATTCCGCGGCCGCGCGACGCGAGCGCGGTCTTGAGCTGCACAAGGCGCAGTGCTTCGGCGAAGTATTGGTCGGGCGGATCATCCGCGCGCCGCAGCTTGCGCTGCAGCTCCGCGGTTTCGTGTTCCCAGGCCGCGAGCCTTTGCCCTGCGCGATTCTCAAGGCGGCGGCGCCGCGCCTCCCAGCCAAAAAAACCGATCAACCCGAGGAACGGGACCGCTTGCGCTGTCCAAAAAGCCGGACGCATGAAAATTGGAGTGAAGTTTTGATCCCACGAACCGTGATCGTTCAGCTGATAGAGGATGTCCTGCGCCTGCGGGGCCGCCGCCGAGCGCGCGGTCGCCGGAGGCGAGGTGGTGGAGCCACTCGCGATCGCTGGGGTCGCGGCGGGGACGCCACCGCCCTCGACCACTACGGGCAGCTTGTCGCCTTTGAGTGTGACATAGGTTTCCTTCAACGGATCGAAGTAGGAAAAGATCAGCGGCGGAACGGCTTTTTTCGCCTCGTTAGGCGTAAGCACCATTTCGAAAGTCTTGTTGCCGCTCAGCCCGATGTCGTCGTCTGGTTTGAAGCTGGAGCCCGGCGGATAAGTGTGCCAACCGCGATCACTCTCCAGAACGGGCGCCGTGACCCGGTCGAAATTGCCGCGCCCGGAAATGGTCGCGGTCACGGTGAGCGGATCGCCGATCTGCGCGGTTTTCGGTTTCACGTCCGTCGCGAGGCTGAATAATCCGACCGCGCCCGCGAAGCTCGGGGGCGCATTGGGCGGCAGCGGCTTAATTTCAAGCGTGGTGGTTTCACTCGAAAATGTCACTTCCTTCTGCTCCCCGACACCGGCGAAAGGATCGTTAAAGAATGGGTCGGAGAACGGATCATTCATTCCGAAAGTATCGAAGGGCGACCGCGGGCGACTGCCGTCGCGCCGCGGAATCTGGACGATGGCCTTGGCGTCCTTGGCGGAGATTTCCAGCTTACCGCTGCGCACGGCGGTGATCGCGGTCTTGAAGGTGACAATGTCGTAGGGGCGTCCATTAATCGACTCGGTGGACTGCTCGGGATTCGGCATGCGCTGGGCGGTGAATCCCTGTCCGCTCAGGTTTGCTCCTTCGACCAGGCGGTGCGGGATGCGGGTGTAGATCCCGAGCCGAATCTCGGCCGGAACGCTTTCCCCGACGTAAGCCGTTTTCTTCGGGATGATCAGCTCGGCGAAAACAATTTTCTTTTCGTCGAGCGCACTGCTGCCACCCCCGCTGCGGCGTCGCGAGGTGGTCGTACCGTCGTCGTTAGGCGAAACGTTCAGGGTCAGCGCGGGAGTGCGCAGTCGGCCGCCGCTGGCCTGCACCACCTGGGACGGGATGGTGAAGGTTCCGGCTTTCAGCGGGAGGATCGTGTAGCTGTAAACGAAGCTGTAGGTGAACCGAAAATTCCGTCCTTCGACGAGCTGTGACTGGCCAGTGTAGCGGATTTCGAGACCATCCACATTAATGTCGCTCGGCGGAGTCGCGCTCCGATCACCGGTCACTTTGATTTGCAACTGCACCGGCTGGTCAACTTCCGTTTCCGAGCTGGTCAGGACGGCGGTCACGGTCGGCGCATCGGCGCGCACGACCTGGACCGCGCCGCCCACGAGCAACAGGGCGAGCACCGACCTAACGATGCGTGATGGGTGAAACGCCATTTTCAAATCGAACATCGCACATCAAAACCAAACATCCCCTCACCAGTCCTTATAGACAGGACGGACGCGCTTGTGTTCATCGAACTGCACTTTCTGCTCCTCATCTTTCATCGATTCAAGGAGGGCCAAGGCCTGTTTCGGACTCATCTCGCCCTCTTTCTCCGGCTCAACTGCGGCGACCTGTGCGGCTGGAGTCTCATTCGGTTTCTGTTCGCCCGCACCTCTAACCTCCCCGGTCGGCGCTTTGCCCGGTGTGCCGGCCGGCGTCGGGCTGGGTTGCTCGCCGTTTTCACCTCCGTTCTGGCCGCTGGGTCCCGGGGTCGGCGAAGGCGTTCCTTCCTCCCCGGGTGTGGGGGAGGGAATTCCTTCTTCGCCAGGTGTGGGCGAGGGAGTTCCTTCTTCTCCGGGAGTCGGCGAACCGCCCGCTTGCTCACCTTCTGAAGGCGTGGGACTGGGCGTCGGCGTGGGGGATTCTCCCGGGCCTTTCTGTTCCTTATCCTCGCCCGGTGTCGGGGTCGGGCTTCCGCTCGGGCTGGGGCTTGAACTCGGACTCGGCTCCGGAGACGGGGTCGGTGAACCCGCCGGTTGAGGTGTGGGTGTCGGCGTCGGCGTCGGGGACTGACCGGACGGCTTCCCATTTTCCGGCTTCTGATCTTTGCTGGAGCCCTGGCCAT
>DATMNS010000046.1:0-6391 GCA_035568735.1 Chthoniobacterales bacterium
ATAGAAACGAAACAGAACCTCGAACCTTCCCGTCCTGTCCGTTGGAATCCAGTTCGATTCCCTGCCGGCCTGAGCCTTGGGCCCGAAATAGACGTCTACCGAGCCGTCGGCGTTTTTTTGCAGCTCGGGGTTCTGCGAAGACCGGCTTGCGCGCGGCAGATTTCGAATGAGCCCGTGCGTCGCGCGATCATAAGCCGTGGCCGACCAGAATTGTTTTACCGGCGCGTTTGGAGGGACGTGCAAACGATATGCGTTGCCGCCGTCGAAGGCGTAGCCGGATTTGTCCTTGATCGTCATTAAGTAAAACGATCCGGCGCCCGACCGTTTCGGGCTGAAAAAAGCCATCGTATAAATAACGCCACGAGCATCGACCGGATAACTGTTCGGATCGGAGAATTGGGTCTGAAGACCGTTTATCAACTCGGGCGTCATCGGAAGCGCCCAACCGGTGCCCTCGTAGTACGGTGGTGTGAACAGCGCTTCGTATTTTGCTTCCAGCCAGGCGTGCGCCTCTTTCGCCGCGGCGTCGAGGATGGCACGTGTTTTCGCATCCGGGCTAAACGCCTTCCCTTTTTCGATGCCCACCGTTCTGATAGAATCGATCATCGCTTTGTCGCGTGTCAGCCAAGGCTCTTCTTGCACGATGCGGTTAATCGAATCGAAGAACCGCGAGTCGTACGGGATGTTCGCCTCGAAGACGACACTGGACGCGTCGACGAATGTTGTTGCCGGGGGGCTCGCCGCTTTGGAGAGCGGATACAATTTCATCCGCTTCGCGTAGGCGACCGCCTTTGCGACACTTGTATCACCGCCGCTTTGCAAAATTGATCGCAGCAACGCGTAGCCTTGGAAATTTCCCGAAGGCATCGCGATGTAACCGTCGGGGATTTTTTCCTTATAGTCAGGCGGTAGGATCAGACACTTGCCACCTTTGCCCTTGTCCACCCCGGCCGGGCCAACGTCCTCCAACGCCGCCTGCCAACAATCCATTACGGATCCAGTGATCGATCCGCCTTCGTCGGCCGGCGGAATCTCGAGCACAACCGGGCCGACCTCCTTTGTATCGAAGAACGGCATGAAGTAGACGGCGTCCGGGTTGGGCGTCAGGGTCTGGTTCTTCCAGTCCGATAGTTTTGACCAATAGACGATCTTATTGCTGCCTGCGCCCGCCTTCGCGTCGCGGATCATCGCCTGATACATCAGATCGAAGTTCACCGCCGGCATGCTCCATATGACGGCTTCGACCGCGCGACGTTCCACTGTTCGCCGGGCCAGGTCGTCGGTTGAAACCTCTTGTGCTAACAAGATCTGCGTGATAAGCACGGCTAGCGCAAAAAGTAACGTAACTCTTCCGAGCTTAATTTTCATGAAGCCGCCCTTTATTGTCATTACTCGTTAGGCAAAGCGGATTCACTGACTGCCGAGGTTCTGCTTCATCTTTTCCATCGCTTGGTCGATGGTGAATGTTGCTGGGCGTTGACTTGGAGGAAAATCTTTGAACGTCTTGAGGAACTCGCCGGTTAGCGTGCTGCCCGCCAATAGGATGTAGCCCTGTTCCAGTTCCCAGGCGTAGTAGGAATTGGACGTGATGTCGGCCTGCTCATAGGGATCGGCGTGCAGGTCGTACATCTTCGGAAGGCGCAGCGGCGTGAACGGCTCGCCCCAGACTGCGAGCGTGCCGGGTGCGCGCTGTTCCAGGAAGACGATCTTCCAGTTCTCCACCCGAAGAGCGACTATGTCGCCGTCGTCGTTGAAATAGAAGAACCCGCGCCGCGGGCTTTTGTCGACCTGGCCGGTGAGATACGGAAGCTGGTTGTAGCCGTCGAGGTGCACCTTGTAGGTCTTGCCGCCGACGTTCATGCCTTTAAGAAGTTTGTCCTTCACATCGGGATCACCAGCCGCCGCGAGGAAGGTTGGGAACCAGTCGTGGCCGCTAACAATCTCGTTGGCGACCGAGCCGGATTTGATGTGGCCCGGCCAGCGGATCATGCACGGCACGCGGAAGGCCCCTTCCCAATTCGTCGCTTTCTCATTTCGGAAAGGCGAGGTGCCGCCATCCGGCCAACTGTTCTTGTGCGGGCCGTTATCGGTGGTGTAGAGGACGATCGTATTGTCGGTGATGCCCGCGTCGTCGAGGGCTTTCAGGATCTTCCCGACGACGGCGTCGTGCTCGATCATGCCGTCGTTGTATTCCGTTCGCGAAGTGAGACCGGGCTTATCGCGATGTTCCTCCCGCACGTGCGTGAAAGCGTGCATGCGCGTCGTGTTCATCCAGCAAAAGAAAGGCTTGTTCGCCTTGGCCTGGCGCTGCATGTAATCCACCGCAGCATCGGAGGTCTCATCATCGATCGTCTCCATCCGCTTCCTGGTCAGCGGGCCGGAGTCTTCGATAGTCTGCTTGCCAATTCGGCCCCAGCGCGGCTGCTCGGTCGGATCATCGACGTCGGTAGCTTTGCATCGCAGCACGCCGCGGGGACCAAACATCTCCGCGAACTTCGGATCCTGCGGATAGGTTCGTCGCTCGGGTTCTTCTTCGGCATTGAGGTGATAAAGGTTGCCGAAGAACTCGTCGAAGCCGTGGACTGTCGGGAGGTACTTATTCAAGTCTCCTAAATGATTTTTTCCGAACTGGCCGGTAGCGTAACCTTTGGTCTTCAGGAGCTGGGCGATCGTCACGTCGCGGTCCTGAAGCCCGATAGGCGAGGCGGGTATGCCGACTTTTGAAAGTCCAGTCCGCAGCGTGCATTGGCCAGTGATGAACGACGACCGCCCGGCCGTACAACTTTGCTCCGCGTAGTAATCGGTGAAAATCATTCCCTCCTTCGCGATGCGATCGATGTTAGGCGTGCGGTAGCCCATCACGCCCATCGAATAGGCGCTGACATTGGTCTGCCCAATGTCGTCGCCCATGATGACGAGAATGTTTGGTTTCTTCTCCTGAGCTTGCGCGGAGTTCGATATTTCTGCGAACAAGAGAGTGAATAGAACGAGCAGTCGTTTTGTTTTCATAGGCTGGTCTTTTATTTGGTTGCGACTTGTTGCGGAGTTGATTTCACACCGCGAAAGCCGAGGTGATTGGTGCCGGTATGGCTTCGAACTCGGCTTCGGTTGGTAAACGTTTGCCCGCCCACTTCGCGTACGCCTCAGCATCAGGGTAGGCGACTTGAACTACCGGGTAGTTGTCTCTACCTCTTATATCGCTTTCTGGCCCTTGCAGGTGACGCCAGTGAATCGGCTCCGAGTCGTTCGACTGCATCGCCATTTCGCAACTGCCGTGTCCGCTAATGGCAGCGCCCATTGAGAATTCACCACCCGGAATCCAAGCCATCCCGGCGGATTTCCTTTCGGCCGGGCGGCTGCGTTGACGATTGTCGCTCTAGGCTCGGTTCGCTGCCCCGCTGTCGCGGCGAGATCTTCTGTGATTGCGGACTGCGCGGAGGCGAACAGGAGGAGAGTCGCGAGTACCCGGTTAAGGGCCGCGATCAGCTTCCCCTCACTGAATTGAGCGTTCATGCAAACACTCCGCCCGGCACTGGCTCCGAGCCAATGCCCTCCGCCCCTCCTGTTTGCCACCCCGCAGGGAGTCTGACAATCTCCCTTTTTGAGAATTTTTCGAAGCGATTCAAGTCAAATTTCGCGATGATGCGGCCGGGGCGGCAAGACTGTACCCGTTCTTCCAAAAAGCGGGCCTAGATTCCCAAATGTCTGGCCGCCCGATAATAATCGGCGCCGTCGTCGCCCATTTCGTGGCCATTCCGCTTCCCGTTTCGGAAAATCGGCCGCTTCTCTGCGAGTGCGCAGATCATCATCGCCCGAGCAGCTTAATGAAATTCGTTGTCTTAGTCTTGAGGTAACCAGCAGGTTGGCACCTTGTCAGACCAACAAATGATGGCAGCGCGAATCTGGTTTAATGCCAGTTGCTAATTCGCCAGGCCCCTCCCGGACCTTCGGCACATCCGGAGTTAACGCAATACGGAAACCCCGGAGCCTACGGGGCTCGAACCCGCAACCTCTGCCGTGACAGGGCAGCGCTCTAACCAATTGAGCTAAGGCTCCTCGAAAAGAGAGGCCACCGTAGGGCGCGGCCCCGCCTCCTTCAACCGATTTTTGCCATCTTCGCAGGCACGAAGTTTGCGGCCTGAATCGGGCACGCGTATTATTGACCGTAAACGTCAGCCCGAGGGACGACAGGGAATGAGCGACGAATCCAAGCAAAACCCGGAAGACAACGGTTCGCCGGACGACGAGCGCGAGATCAGTCTGCTGGAAGCGTTCGATCGCGCGGTCGCGCTTCTCCCGGCGAACGAGCTGGCCCGCGACGCGCTCCTCGCGCTCCGCGCTGAAATCGAAGCGCAGGAGGAAATGGTCGGCGATGCGCGCGAGATGATCGAGAAGCTCGAGCAGGTGATCAAGAAGGTGACCTCGCCTGCCAATCGCATCGGCACTTTCCTCGGCAGCCCGGCGCGCGACACCGCGCAAATCGTGGTCGGGGGCGCGGATTATTATTGCAACGTCGATCCGCGGATCAGCCTCGCCCGGCTGCAAAAGGGCACGCGCGTCCTGGTCAACGAAGCCTACGTCATCGTCGGCGACCTCGGTTTCGAAACTGCCGGGCCAGTAACCAAGATCGCCGAGGTCCTGGGCCCGGATCGGCTGCGCGTCGGCGCGGAGCATGGAACGCAGTCGTTCGTCCTGCAGCGCTCCGCCCAGCTCGCGAAAGCGCCGCTCAAAGCGGGCGACGACGTGCGGGTGGATGCGAATTTTCGCGTCGCGCTCGAGCTGCTGGCCAGCCCGCAATCGCGTGACCATTATCTGGACGAAGTGCCGGAGCTGCCGTGGGAAAAAGTCGGCGGCCAGCAGGCGGCGCTGCAGGCGATCCGCGATGCGATCGAGCTGCCGCTCCTGCACGAGGAGTTGTTTCAAAAATTCCAACACGCCACGCCGAAAGGCTTCCTTCTTTACGGCCCGCCCGGGTGCGGCAAGACGCTCATCGGCAAAGCGACCGCCTATAACCTGACGAAACAGCTCCGCGGCAAATCGGGCGCCGATATGCGGGAATATTTCATGCACATCAAAGGCCCCGAGATCCTCAACATGTGGGTTGGCGAATCGGAGCGGATGGTGCGCGAAATCTTCGCCACCGCCCGCGAGAAACGGCGCGAAGGCTATATGCCGTTTCTCTTCATCGACGAAGCGGAAAGTATTCTCGGCACGCGTCGCGCGTCGCGTTACTCGAGCATTCTCTCCACTCTCGTCCCGATGTTTTGCACGGAAATGGACGGAATCGATTCGCTGAACGAGGTCGTCATCATCCTCGCCTCGAACCGCGCCGATTTGATCGATCCCGCGATCCTGCGCCCCGGCCGGATTGATCGCAAAATCAAGGTGAGCCGGCCGAACAAGGAAGGCGCGCGCGAAATTTATCGGATCTATCTGACCGACGACCTCCCTTACGACGCCGCGCTTCTCGCCGGGACGGAATCGAAAGCCGCCGTGATCGACGCGCTCATCGGCCGGCTGCTCGAGGCGCAATTTGCGAGGAAGGAAGAAAACCGCCTGCTCGAAGTGACCCTGCGTAGCGGACGCAAGGAGGCGCTTTTCCGCAGCGACGTGATCAGCGGCGCGATCATCGCCTCAGTCGTCGAACGAGCCAAGGGGATGGCGATCAAGCGCTCGATCGCGAGCGGCCAAGACGAAGGCATCAGCGAAGCCGATTTGCAGATCGCGTTCAACGCCGAGTATCTGGAAAACGACCTTCTGCCCGCGACCGACATCACGGAAGATTGGCTCAAGTTGATCGACTACGATCCGGACAACGTGGTCAAGATTTCGCCGGTCCGTCTGGTCGATCGCGCGAAGTCGAAGACGACATCGGGCGTCATCTAGCGAGTCGCCTGCGCTCCCCGGAGCAATTTCTCTCGCGCGCCGGGCAATTTGGATGGATAGAAATCTCCACGCCAATGAAGACACTTCCTTTCGTGCTCGCCGCTTTCGCGGCCGCCACCGTCCTGGCTCAAGCCCAGGAAACCATCCAGCAACCAGACCAGGCAAAGCTCGAAGCGATGACCGCCCGTTTCGCGCCGACCGAAATCACGGCGGATGTCTCCCAGCTCTCGCCTAACGATCGCAAAGTGCTCGCCAAACTGGTCGAGGCCTCGCAAATCATCGACGGCATTTTCCTGCGCCAGAGTTGGGCGGGCAACCCCTCGATGCTCCTCGACCTCGCGGGTCGCGACAGCGCCGAGGACCGCGCGCGCCTCCATTATTTCATTCTCAACCGGGGCCCGTGGTCGAACCTCGAACACAACGCGCCCTTTGTTCTCGGCGCGCCACAGAAGCCGGCAGGCGCCGGTTTTTACCCGCCGAACGCGACCAAGGTTGAGATCGAAGC
>DATMNS010000047.1:0-8059 GCA_035568735.1 Chthoniobacterales bacterium
TTTCGCTCCAGAGAAACGACTGCAATCCCTGGACCCATTCGAAGTAAGAAACGATCACGCCGCCGGCGTTGCAGAGAATATCGGGAATGACAAAAACTTCGTCCCATCGTTTTTCGAGAATGAGATCCGCTTCCGGACTGGTCGGGCCATTGGCGCCTTCGGCCAAAATCCGGCACTTCAATTGCGCGGCGTTTTTCTCGTTGATCACGCGATCGATCGCGGCCGGCACGAGCACGTCGCACGGCATGATCAGCATTTCGTTTGGATCGATGCGATCGCCTTCGTTGAAAGCTTTAAGGGATCCCTTTTTCAAAACGTGTTGCTCGGCCGCTTTCACGTCGATTCCTTTGGGATTATAAAGAGCGACATACGCGTCGCTGATGCCGACAACTTTGACGCCGGTCTTGAGCGCGAGCGAAAGCGCCGCGACCGAGCCGACATTGCCGAATCCTTGCACGATAGCGGTGCATTTTGAAGGATCGATCTTGAGCATGTCCATGGCGCGCTCGATCAGATAAACGACGCCGCGGCCGGTGGCTTCGCGTCGTCCTTCCGTTCCGCCAATCGAAACCGGTTTGCCGGTGACGATCTCACCGACGGAGTAACCTTGATAAACCGAATACGTGTCCATGAACCAGGCCATGACCTGTTCGTTTGTGCCCATGTCCGGGCCCATGATGTCGGTGTGCGGACCGACAAAGGGAATCATCTCCTGCATGTAACGCCGCGAGACCGCTTCCAATTCTTTCACGGAAAGTTTCGTCGGATTGCAGGCCACGCCGCCTTTGGCGCCGCCGTAAGGGAGATTAGCCAGCGCGCATTTCCAGCTCATCCACATGGCGAGCGCGGCGGTTTCGCCCATCGAGAGACTAGGAGCGAAACGCGTCCCGCCTTTTGTCGGGCCGAGGGTGAGATGATGCTGCACCCGGTATCCCTGAAAAGTCTGCGTGGTCCCATCGTCCATGTGCACCGGCAGGGTGACGGCCATCGCGCGTTTCGGATACATCAGCCGGTCGCGATCGTTTTTGTCGATGTTCAGGTAATCGGCGATGACATGGAACTGGTCGCAGGCCATCTGAAAAACTTCGTCGTCGTATATCATAAGAGGCGGAGCCGGACCGTTAGGGTAAACCGGCGGTGGATGCAGTTGGTTTTTCCGCTGGGACCATCGAGCCGTCAAATGCAAATCGCGCCTTCCGCGACGCGCACTGGCGATCCGCCGGTCACGGCGTTAGTCTCCGCGAACCCGTTATGTCCGAACCGTCCTTCGAGCTGCATCCCGAAACGATCGCGGTGCATGCCGGTCGGACCATCGATCCCGCAACCGGCGCGGTTGTCGCGCCAATTCATCTTTCGACCACATTCCAGCGCGGCGCGGACGGCACGTTCCCGACTGGCTTCGATTATTCGCGCACCGATAATCCCAACCGCGCCGCGCTCGAAAAGGGGCTCGCCCTGGTCGAAGGCGGCGCGCTGGCCGCGGCCTTTCCTTCGGGCCTCGCGGCGGCCCAGGCCGTTTTCCAGGCGCTCGCGCCTAACGACCACGTCCTCGCCCCGCTCGAAGCCTACCATGGTGTCCTGCGCCTGCTCCGCGACATCTTCACCCGCTGGCGGCTCGAGGTCGATTTCGTCGACATGACCGATCTCGACGCGATCAAAAAAGGCATTCGCCCAAAGACCAAAATCATCTGGGTCGAGACGCCTTCCAATCCGACGCTAAAACTTACCGACCTCGCAGCGGCGGCCGCGCTCGCGCACACCGCAGGAGCGCGCCTCGTGGTCGACAACACGTGGTGCCCGATGATCCAGCGCCCGTTTGCGCTCGGCGCGGATCTCGTCATGCATTCGACCACCAAATATTTCGGCGGACACAGCGACGTCATGGGCGGCGCGCTCATCGCGCGGCAGGACGACGAGTTCTTTCAGCGCGTGCGCGAGGCGCAGAAAACCGGCGGCGCGGTCCCGGCGCCGTTCGATTGCTGGCTGGTGCATCGTGGAATGCAAACGCTTCCCTGGCGGATGCGCGCGCATTGCGAAAACGCGGCGCGCGTCGCCCAGTTCCTGAGCGCGCATCCGAAAGTGGAGCGCGTCCATTATCCGGGTTTGCCTTCGCATCGGCAGCACGAACTGGCCCAGCGGCAGATGAGCCTGTTCGGCGGAATGCTTTCCTTCGAGCTGAAAAGCAATCGCGCGGCGGCAATGGCGCTGCCCAATCGAACGCAGATTTTCACCCGGGCCACGAGCCTCGGTGGAGTGGAAAGCCTGATCGAACACCGCCAGTCGATCGAAGGCCCGGACACGCTCACCCCGGCGACGCTCCTCCGGCTCTCGATCGGCCTCGAGCATCCCGACGATCTTATCGCCGATCTCGCGCAAGCGCTGGCTGTGTAGCGGCGCCCAGGCCGGGCGGAAAAGTCAGTCGCGGCGGCCGGCACAGTCGCCGCTACAGCTTGAGCTTGCGGCGCGCGATCGTGACCACGTCGTGCACCTCCGCGATGCGCAGGAGATAGGCCGTTCCAAAAAAAGCGCCCGCTCCCACCGTAATCGTGACTGCGACGGCGAGAATCAATTTCCACTCCGAGCCATGCGTGGCCGGAAAGATGAACCGTTGCGCGCCCAGGCAAACGGCCGCGAGCACGCACCCCGCGAGGAACACTTTGCCTAACGTCGCCAGCATTTGCCCGGTCTCGAGCCGGCCGGTATGCCGGCGCATCATCCCGTAGAGAAGGAGGAAATTGGTGATGGCGACAAAGCTCGTCGAAAGCGCGAGCCCGCGGTGCCCGAGGCGGAGATGAAAAGTGAAGAACCAGTTCAGGGCAAAGTTTACCCCGATGGAAATCAGACTAACGACCATCGGGAGGTGACGCTTGTTGATCGCATAGAAGGCGGGCGCGAGCACTTTCACTCCCGCGTAGCCCGCCAGGCCGATCGCGTAGAACTGCAGGGCCGCCGCCGTCTGTGTGGTCGAGTCCGCGGTGAAACGTCCATGTTGATAAATCACCGCAATGATCGGGTGCGCGAGAATGATCAGCCCGATGGCGGATGGAATCGTGAGCAGCATGACCAGCCGCATGGCATGCGCGAGCGCGCCGCGAAATTCCCGGGCGTTGCCGAGCGCCGCGCTCCGCGAAACGAGCGGCAGGGTGACGGTCGCCACTGCCACGCCAAAGACGCCGAGCGGCAATTGCATGAGGCGAAAGGCGATGTTCAGCCAGGTGATGGGACCGTTGCCTAAGGTTGACGCAAACCCGCTGTTCACCGCCACGTTCACCTGCACCGCGCTGGCCGCGATCGTCGCCGGCCCCATCAGCGCGAGGATGGTGCGCACGCCCGGGTCGCGCCAATTGAAATCGAACCGGAAGCGAAAGCCAACGCGGGACGCGGAAGGAAACTGCACGACCAACTGCAAGAGACCTCCGAGCAAAGTGCCGAGCGCAAGCCCAACCAGCCCGCGCTCGCCGAAGTGCGGATGCCGCCAGTCGGCCTGCGGGTCGAGCCAGTAACAAAAGGCCACGCCACCGACGATCGAGCCGATGTTAAAGAAGCTCGAAGCCATCGCCGGAACGCCAAAAACGTTTTTCGCGTTCAACATTCCCATGACGAGCGCGGCGAGCGAGACGAGGAGGATGAAGGGAAACATGATCCGCGTGAGCTCGATCGTGAGGTCCGCCTTTTCGACCGGAAAACCGGGGGCCAGCACGCCGATGACGAAGGGCGCGAAAACAATTCCGAGGAGCGTCAACGCGCTCATGAAAACGACGGTCAGGGTTGCGACCTTGCTCGCCAGTCGCCAGGCGGATTGATCGCCTTCCGTCGCGATGCGCCGCGAAAACGTCGTGACGAAAGCGGTCGAGAGAGCGCCCTCGGCAAAGAGATCGCGCAACATATTAGGCGCGCGGAACGCGGTCAGGAACGCGTCCATGTTTTTCGAGGCGCCGAAGAGACCGGCAATCACCATCTCGCGAATCAACCCGAGCACACGACTGCACAAAACCGCCAGGCCGACGACGCTCGTCGCCTTGGTACTGACGCGTTGGTCCTCGGCCATCGGCTTATTTTGCCGCGCGCTCGGGAACAAGAAAGCGCTGGTAGATAAAAGAAGCCGCAATCAAAATCAGCGCCACGCTAACGAAAGCGCCGATCCGGTAAAGCTCGTTCAAATCGCTCAGGTCGTGGAGGAATAACTTCGCCAGGGTCACGCCGAGCAGCGCGACGCCGGCATAACGAGCGGCCCGCTGCTTGATTCGCATGCCGACGAGGATGAGGCCGAGCGCGAAGAGCGCCCACGCGATCGAGTAGGTCATGTCGCGGGCAAAGTTGCCCGTGAACGAAAAAGTCAACGTCGGTCCGATCGAAAAATAATCGGCTATCTCGATATTAAGGAGAAGAAAGGCGAGGACCACGCCTAACGAACCGAGCAACGGCGGCGCGGCGCGCTCGACGGCGGTTTCCTGCGGGCGGCCAAAAACCCGCGCCCCGCCGAGCAAACACGCGGTCGTGATTCCATCGGCGTAGAGATACCAATTCCAGAGGCGCGTCGTGCTCCGCTTGTGATAGGCGAAGACCGCCGGATTGAGCGCGAGCCGGGCGAAGGCGCCGCCGAGCAGAAGGACGCCGACCAGGCGCAGACCGCGATGCGGAACCCGGTGGAAAAGCCAGAGGAGAGCGAAGCCTTCCAGCGCCCAGCCGAGGGTAATCCATTCGCGATGAAACTGGAGCGGGAAAATCAGACTAACGAAAAGCAGGAGCGCCCCACCCTGCCAGGCGAGCCGGGCATCCCCGCTCGCGGGATTGGCTTGATAAAGCCTGAGCAACGCGACCACACCGATCGCAGCCGGGACGATGAAGACCGCCGGCAGCAGCCCCATCCGGTCGTTAGGGAAAGCGGCCGAGAGAGCGCGATAAAACAGCCAGAACTGGAGCGCCTGGGCGAGCGCGCTGATCGCCCACGACCACACCTTCTCCTTTTGCGCCGAGCAGAACGGGAAGGCGACAAAGCAAATCAGAAACAGTCCGTAGCACACGAGCGCGGGGATCGCCTGTTCGTTCGAAAAACGCACAGCCTGCCAGGTTAGTTCCACCAGACCGGCGCCCAGCAGGGCGGAAAGCGCGAGCCAATCCGCGCGTTTCACAATCGCGGCGGCCAGCAGAATTCCGGTGAGAATGAGCGCGACGCCAAAAACCGGCGTCGGATTCCAGAGTGCGACGCGTTCGAGCAAAAGGATCAGGAGCAGGAAGGGCGTCACCGTGCCGGCGGCGGTGAAGGGGAGCACACCCGGTCGCCAGGCCGAAGCCGGAACGGTCGCGGCGTGCAGGAGCGCGAAAATAACGATCGCGGCGAGGGCCGCGATGAGCGGCGCATGGGGAGCAAACAATCCGATCCATTCCGCCACCAGAATGAACGTCAGGCTGCCGGCCCCGAGCGCGATCCCGCGATGCGCCCGGCCGATCACTGGGAGAACGAGTAAACCGGCGTCCGCCAGGAAAACGAAGCTAAAGAAAAAGAGCGGCTGGCGGGCGAGCGCGGGAACGGCCGAGAGCCAGAAACCGAATCCGAGAGCCGAGAGCCCGGCGACGACCGCGGCGGCCGTGGTAGCCGCTTCGCTGTGCGAAGCACGGGTATTGACGTTGCCGGGAGTGAGAGCATCGATGCTCGTCCCCGCGCTTCGCAGAGCGAAGCGGCCACAGAAGTAGAACGCGAGAAAGAGCGCTTCAAAACCGAGGAAGATCCAAAAGACGCGACCGCCCCTGGCGGCGTTGAAAAACTGGATGGCCCAGCCCAGTTGCGTCAGAGCCGTGCCGATGGCCGCGAGCAGAACCAGGTAATGCCAGCGTTTGCGCAGCGTCACCGCCGCCACCCCGAGGTCGAGCAATCCGATGTAGAGAAAGAGCGCGGGCGCATTGTCCGCGCCACTCGGGAGGAGCGCCGGGGTGAGAAAGCCGCCTAACAATCCGAGAATGACGATGACCTGCGCGCTGAGGTTCACCGCGAGAAGGAACGAAAAGAGCGTGACCGCGGACATGGCGAAAAACGCCGTTGTTAGGGAAATCAATCCGTAGAAGGAATGCGCCGCAAAAAGGTTGGCGTAGAGAATGACGATGCCGGTGGCGCAAAGGCTTTGCGCTGTCACTCGATAGCGACCGCGCGCCAGCCACCACCCGGTCGCAATCAAACCGGCGCCGACGACTCCCCCGATCGCGAGCCGGCCGAGCGGCGTGATGAGGTTGTTATCGAAGGAGTATTTGACCATGAAAACAACGCCGAGAAAAAGCGCGAGCCCGCCCAACCAGGCGAACAACTTCACTCCCATAAAAGCTTCCCAATTGAACGGCGTCGCCGGTGGGAGCGTTGCTGGTAACGGCGGCGGAAGCGGCGGCGGTTGACCCGTTACCGGAGGGACGAGCTTCCGCTCGTCCGGGACTCGCCGCGGCGCGAGCAATGGCGACGGAGGAATCGCCACCTTCTCCGGCACTGGCGGAGTCTCGCTGCGCGGCAATTTTCGCTCAAGAGCTGCAACCCGCTCGGTCAGTGTGTTGATCGTCCGACGCAACTCTCCGAGGCGAATGAGCGGCAGGAGGAACAGAACGAGACCCAGGCCAAGGCCAAGAAGAAGAAAGACCTCAAGCGGCGTAAACATCAGTTATCCTTACGAATGCTTTCACAATCCGGTGGGATGATCGAGGAATTCCCACGGCACGTCGAACTGCCGGGACAGTTCGGCGGCGAGCGCCTTGACCCCGAAAGTCTCGGTCGCGTAATGGCCGCCGAGGAAAAGGTTAAGGCCCAACTCTTCCGCCGCGACCGCCGCCCAGTGCGGCGCCTCCCCGGTGATGTAGCTGTCGACCCCGGCGCGCGCCGCCGCGTGGATCTCGCCGCCCGCGCCGCCGGTCACGATGCCGATCACCTTGCTTTCCATCGGCCCCGTCCCGACGCAGCGGACCGGTCCGCCTAACGACTCTTCGAGCTTCGCGATCAGCTCGGCGCGCCCCAGCGTGGCTTCGACCTTGCGGCCGATCGGTTCGCCCTTCATTTCGAGGAACGGCTCCGTCTTCCCAAAACCAAGCGCCGCGGCCAGGAGCACGTTGTTGCCGATCGTCGGATGGAGATCGAGCGGCAGATGAGCGCTGTAGAGGGCGAGGTTGTGCTCGAGCGCCAGCTTGAGCGCGCGATAGAGCGGGCCGGTGACTGGCTGCAACCCGGGCCAGAACAAACCATGATGCACGACCAGCAAATCGATCCCCTGCGCGATGGCCATCTCGATCGAGCGACTCGATGCGTCTACCGCGGCGCCGATCTTTGTCACCGCGCCCGAGTTCTCGACCTGCAATCCGTTGAGCGCATTCGAATAATCCTCGATCTCCGTCAGGCGCAAAAATTTATCCGCATAACGAACGAGCCCGGCGAGTGCAGTCATCCCGCTACTTTGCAGCTTCCGCGCGGATTTGAAGTGCAAAAAAGCGTTCCCAGGCGGCGAGCCCCAAACGGCGCCGGCTGGCCGGAGCGAAAAACCGCAACCCGATCTTGACGAAGCCGTGCCCGATCGTGACGATAGGCCAGCTGGAGGAAATACTTTGGAATACACAGATGCACCCGTCGCGGAAGGATCCGAGCAGCCATCCCATTCGCCGACCGCGGCGAGCGGCTATTTGGAAACGGCGGAAGGCCAGGCGAGCGATCTGGTCGCAGTCATGCTCAGCATCGTCCCCGGCCTCGGCCACATCTATAAGGGCCATCGACTGGTGGGCATGTTGCTGGTTTTCGGAACGCCGATCGCGGTCGGGCTGGCCCTCCTGGTCGCCACCTTCACCGCCGGCTTCGGTTTCTTCCTTCTCCCCATCTTCTGGATCGCGGTCATGGTGAACGTCTGGGCGATCCCGGACCGGGTTAAGACGGATACTGCGGAAGAGGGCGAGCAGTACTAATGTAGTCGCTTCGCTGCGCGAGGCGTTGCCCCAGACCGTTTTTGCGAATGACGTCGCCCCTCGCGTTTTCCCACAGGGAAACGGCTACAGCGCGGCGTGAATCTCCGCGAGGATTTCGCGCAGACCGTAACGGAAA
>DATMNS010000048.1:0-13659 GCA_035568735.1 Chthoniobacterales bacterium
ATGACGCTTTAAAGGACTTCAGCCTCAAGCTCGAACCCGGCAAGAGTTACGCCCTCGTCGGCGCGAGTGGAGCGGGCAAGAGCACCATCCTTTCTCTCATTTTGCGCCTTTACGATCCGACGAGCGGCGTGTTGCGGATCGATGGCCGCGATCTGCGCTCGGTCACGCAGAAATCGCTGCGCCAACAAATCGGGCTCGTTTCTCAGGAAACTTTCCTTTTCCACGACACCATCTTCACCAACATCCAGTTCGGCCGGCTTGATGCGACCGCAGAACAGATCTACGCCGCGGCCAAAACCGCTTACGCGCACGACTTCATCATGGCGCAGCCGCAAGGCTATCAGACTATCATCGGCGATAAGGGCTGTCTCCTCTCCGGCGGCCAGCAGCAGCGGATCGCGATCGCGCGCGCTTTGCTTAAGAATGCGCCCATCCTGCTTCTCGACGAAGCCACCTCCGCGCTCGATTCCGAATCGGAGCAACAAATTCAGCTCGCCCTCGAACACCTCGCCGAAGGCCGCACCGTAATCGCGATTGCGCATCGCCTCTCCACCATTTTGTCCGCCGACCAGATCGTGGTGATGGAGAAAGGCCGGATCAAGGAAATCGGCACGCACGCGGAGTTGCTCGAGAATTCCAGCTACTATCGGCGCCTCTACGACCTGCAGTTCAACCGCAATCCCGAAGAGCCGGGCGCGGAAGTGGAGTTGCTGGCGGAAGCTACGATCTAGTCTGGAACGCGTCGGAGCCTTGCTGGGGTAGCGCACTCGGGACGAGAGCGCTATCCAGCGGCAATCACCTTCTGCAGTTGCAGTCCGGCCGGCGGCTCGGGCAATTGCACCCAACTGCGACAACCGCCATACTCTTTTGCATCCGGAAAACGCCAGACCGGAGCGAGGCGGAAGATCTCCACAAAAGCCACGTGCACCCCGGGAGTCTCATCGTACTCGAAGCGTTCCCGCACGACGCTTTCCGCCAGGATGTGCAACGGCGCCAGCGCGCGCGCGTCCTCCCAACGGGTCAGGAGGCGGGCTTCTTCCACCCGGGCGAAATAACGAATTTCCACTTCGTCAGGTCGCGGCTCCGGCAGCGTCGGACGGGCCAAACGAACCTGGCTCAGTTGCTCGTGGAAAAACGTTGGGAAAAGAAAGAACTCCCGATGCTTGAAAGCGAAACCGTCGCGGCCCTCCGCGATGCCCCCTTTGCGAATGATGACCGACTGTCTCCCCTCGCCCAGCGCGGCGCAGACCAGCGCCCATTCCTTGAAGCCGATGCTTTGCATTTCGCGGCTCGCAAACTACGCTCAGGTCAATGCCCTTCAAGATCGACCTGCACACGCATTCGTTCTTTTCGGGCGACGGCGTTTCCAGCCCCGAGGAGAACATCGCGGCGGCCAAAGCGAAAGGGCTCCACGGCTTCGCCCTGACCGATCACAACACCAACGATGGCGTGACCTACATGCTCGAAAAAGGCCTGATGCGCGCGGATGGGATACCGGTGGACAATTTCCTCGTCATCCCAGGTGTCGAGGTGACCACGGCGGAAGGGCACCTGCTCTGTCTCGGCGCCTCACTTCCCTTTCTCAAAGGCCGGCCCGCCCTGGAAGTATGCGATCTCATCCACGAACGCGGCGGGCTCGCCATCCCGCCTCATCCCTACGATTTGTTTCGCGCCGGCATCCGCTTCTCGACGCTCGAGAAGCTGCCGATCGACGCGCTCGAGGTCTTTAACGCCGCCACCACCCTGCGCCGCTACAATCGCTATGCCTTCAAGTATGCGCAGGTCCGCGGCCTGCCGATGACGGCGGCCAGCGACGCGCATCATCACGCGGCGATCGGAACCGCCTACACGATTCTGAACACGGAGGATTTTTCGGTCCGCGGCATCCTCGCCCAGATCTTGAAAAGCAACGAACTGAACCAGGAGTACCTGACGCCGAAGGACAGCGTGCGCAAAACCTGGAACAACTGGATGCGGCTGCGCCGGCGCAAGACGCTGCCGAACCGGTCGGCGGCCGAAGTATCCAAAAACGGCGGCTAAAGAAAATGTGGGGAAGGACTCTATGCCCCCGAAAGCGAAAGCCCTCTCCGTCAGCCACGCCGCTGATCGCCGCACCAAGGCGGCTCCCACTTTAGGCTCCCACACGTGCCTAACGACTCAAAAGTTTGCGCAGCTCTTCCCGCGTCGTGACCGGCGCCTTGCAGGTGAAGTCTTCGCAAACGTAAGCCGCCGCCTTCCCCCCGACCGGTTTCATCTCCTTCATTTCCTCCAGTTTCCCAGCGAGGAATTTCTGGCCTTCGCCGCCATCGGCCAGGAGCACGATCGTGTCCGGCAGGTAGTGCCGGTACACTTCCTCGATCAGCTCGCGCGTCTCGGGCGCCCCGGGTTGCCCGGCGATGATAATCTGTCTTGGTTTCGTTAGGCTAAAATCGAGCGCGACCAGCAGCTGCGGCATGGCGCTTGGAAAACGATCGAGACTCGCGCCGAAGGCGGCGATCGTTTTCTCCCCGCGCGCGCGCAGTTCCTTGGAATCGCGGATCTGCGCGAGCCGGAGCAAATTCAAAGCCGCAATCGAACTCGGGGCCGGTTCCGCGTTGTCGTTGTCGTCCTTCAGCCGGAGCAGGATGCTCGGATCGTCGCCCGTGCTGCCAAAGTAGCCTCCATTTTTGTCGTCCCAGAAAAGCCGGTCCTGGGTCGCCTGCAATTGCTCTGCCAGCTGGAGCCACTGCACGTCGAACGAGGCTTCGTAGAGGTCGAGCAGCCCCTGAATGTAAAAAGCGTAGTCTTCCGCGAAACCGCCGATCCCGGACGGGCCGCCGCGATAGCTGCGGGCCAGAGTGTGCGCCTCTTCGTCGTACAGTTTTGACCTCACGAAATCGGCGGCCCGGGTCGCGGCCTCGAGATAGGCCGTGTCGCCCAGGACCTGTGCCGCGCGGGCAAAGGCGGAAATCATCAATCCGTTCCAGGCAGTGATGATCTTGTCGTCCAGATGCGGGCGCGGCCGTTTCGCGCGCATTTCGAGCAGAGTCGCGCGGCGGTAGCGCATCGACTCGTCGACATCCATCTCACTTCTTCCAAAGTGTTTGGCTGTCTCGGCGAAGGATTGCCGCTCGTAGAGGATGTTCTTGCCCTTGAATTCTCCCTGCGGGTCGCTCCCTTCGGGCGCGTTGCCGTCCGCCTCCACGCCGTATTGGTAATCGAAGAGCTCGCCATACTCGCCCAGCGCCTCATCGATCTCGTTCTTCGTCCAGACGTAAAACGCGCCCTCCGCCTTCTCGCCGCTGCCCGCGGTCGTTAGGCTATCGGCATCCTCGGCCGAATAAAATCCGCCGCCCGGATCGGTCATGTCGCGCCGCACATAGTCGAGCGTGTCGCGTGCGATTCCCTCGTAACGAAGATCGCCCGTGATCTGGTAGGCGTCGACGTAGGAGCTGGCCAGTTGCGCCTGGTCGTAGAGCATTTTCTCGAAGTGCGGGACGTGCCACACCGCATCCACCGAGTAGCGATGGAATCCGCCGCCGAGTTGGTCGTGAATCCCCCCGGCGGCCATTTTGCGGAGGGTGAACAGCCCCATCCCGAGCGCCGCCTCGCCTTCCTCGGAGTTTGGGGCAGAGCGATGATAGACGTGGAAAAGAAAATTCAGCGTCACCGGCCGCGGGAATTTCGGAGCGCCGCCGAATCCGCCCTCTCGCGCGTCGTAGCCGCGGGCAATTTGCTGATAGGCCGCCTCGATCACCTTGGCGTTTACCTTCCCCGGCTTTTCCGCCGGCGTGTTCGCGGAGTGAGCCAGCGCGGCGATGATTTGGTCGCCGCTCTGGCTGATCTTGGCGCGGTCGCTTTCCCATGCATCCGCGATGCGGTGCAGCACCTTCATAAAACTCGGCTGCCCGTAACGATCTTCCGGTGGAAAATAAGTGCCGCCAACAAACGGTTTCAGCCCCGGGGTCAACCAGACATTGAGCGGCCAGCCGCCGCCACCGCTCGTTGCCTGGACAAAAGTCATGTAAACGCGATCGACATCCGGGCGTTCTTCGCGGTCGACCTTGATGTTGACGAAGTGCGCGTTCATCACCGCGGCGACTTCTTCGTTCTCAAACGATTCTCGCTCCATCACGTGGCACCAGTGGCAGGTGGAGTAACCGATCGAGAGAAAAATCGGCTTCTTCTCGCGCCGCGCCTTGGCGAAGGCCTCCTCGCCCCATGGATACCAATCGACCGGATTGTGCGCGTGCTGGAGCAGGTAGGGTGATTTCTCGCGCGCGAGCCGGTTGGTGTGCTCGACGTGCGCGGGCGGCGCGGCGGCGACGGCGGGTGGAGTCGGTGTCACATCCTACCCTACCGAAAAAGCGCCGGCACGCGAAAGGGCAAGATCGCAGGGTCCCGCGCAACTCGATCGCCGGCCGCGCTGGCTATTTCATCGCGAACCGGTCCGTTTCTTCGCTCGGTCTGCGCACTGGCCGGGGCCGCGATCATTGGCGGTGCGTCCGCCTCTCATTTCGGGAGCCGGCGACTTCCTGCGCACACGATTTCGCTCGTCCTCGCGATCGTCCCGGTAATCGCCGAAACGAAATTAATCGCTGCCCGGTAACAGGTGCAGGGACGGCGCCGTTTCGGGCGACCAGGGATTCGCGCGGTAGTGGCCTTTCGTGACCGCGTTCGTCTGCGCGCCCAGGAGCGCGAGCAATTTAGACACGTCCAGCCGATGTCGTATGGGAGCGAACGGTTGTAAATTTTTCTCCGCCAGCCGAAACAAACGCACCGCCGGGTACATCCGGCGCCCATCCTTCGGGTGGGTCGGCCGCGCATATTGCTTCTGCAAATGCACAAACCCGCCGGCCGCCTGGATGAGCCCCTTGAAAAAATTCGCGTCTTCCGATTCCGTCTGCAGCCAGAGATGCTCGAGCACGTCGTGCGCTTCGTAATAGCGCTGCTCGTTCCAGCAACGAAAGAAGCCGAGGTAGCAGGGATGCTGTGCGATCTCGTCCCGCGCACGCTCCGCTGACGCGCCGCCTAACTCGCCCACCAACCGGGAAATTCTTTGGCCTTTGTTCACGGAAAGCTTAGTCTCGTTTCGGCAGAGATGACCGGCAACCGAGCACGCATTATTTTTCCAAGGGAGGCGGGTGCGCGCACCGCCGCAGGGGACGGATGACGGCGGTCGGACTCACGCTTCTCCTTGCCGCGATCGTCCTCCTGATTTCCTGCTCGGCGCTTTTCTCGGGCTTGGAGACGGCGCTTTTTGCGCTCAAAAGTCACCAGATCCAGCGACTGCAGGAGCAGCATCCCTCGCTTGCCGATTTCCTCGGAACCTTCCGCAACAATCCCCGTCGCGTCCTCAACGTCCTCCTCCTGGGCGACGCGCTGGTCAACGTCCCGCTGATCATTCTCTGCCTCGTTCTCATCTGGGAAGGCCCGCTCGCCCGGCATCTGCCGGCCTGGATCGCCGCGCTCACGATTTTCGCAGTCGTCGTCCTGCTCTGTGATCTGATCCCCAAGTTGCTCGCCCTCTCCAGCGCCTACCGTCTCTCGGCGGTCGGGGTCTTCACTCTCAAGGCCATGATGCCGCTGCTCGATCGCGTCGGGCAGTTGCTCGAAAACGCCAGCACCGGGATCATCGACCACCTCACGCCGGTCCACTTGCGGGTGCGGCCGCGGTTGAGCGACGAGGAACTCGAGACCCTCGTCGAGATGGGCGAGGAGGAAGGCACGCTGCACGAAGCGGAGGGCGAAATGATTCAGGAAATCATCAAACTCGGGGACAAAACGGCCAAGGATTGCATGACACCGCGGGTCGATACCTTCGCGGTGCCGGATGATTTGCCTAACGAAGAGGCGATCGCGCTCTTCCAGCAGCGGCGGCACCGGCGCGTGCCCGTCTATGCCGAGACGCCCGACCAGATCGCCGGGATCGTCGAGGTGAAGCAATTCCTGCTCGATCCGTCGCAGCACTACAGCGAGACGCTCATCCCACCGTCGTTCGTCCCCGAGACAATGCGGGCGATGGATTTGTTGCGCAGTTTCCTCTCGCACCCGCAGGGACTCGCGATCGTGGTCGACGAGTTTGGCGGGACCGAGGGCATCATCACCCTGGAGGACATCATCGAGGAGATCCTGAGCGATGCCGCGCCGCTGGGCGACGCCGACCTTTACATCGAGCCGCTCGAGGACGGGCGCATGCTCGTGAGCGGCAATGCGCGACTCGACGATCTCACCGAGCATCTCGGTTTCGAGCTGACCGCCGAAGGCATCGACACCATCGGAGGATACGTTTTCAATCGGCTGGGTTATTTGCCAAAAGCGGGCGCCACGCTGGAAATCCCGCACCTCGCGATCACCGTCCGGCGGGTGAGTCGCAAACGCATCGAGGAAGTGCTCCTCGAAAAAACAGGAACAGGCGCCGGGGAGGATGCGGCGGCGGCGGACACTGATCCTGGCGTATGACTCCCTGGTTCATTATTTTTTTCTGCGGAGTGGTGTCGTTCGTTTTCTCCGGCATCGAAGCGGGGCTGCTTTCGCTCGACCCGGTGCGCCTGCGCCACCAGGTGAAGCTGCGCAATCGCTCCGCCATTCTCCTCGATCGCTTGATGAAAAACCCGGAGCGACTCCTTGCCACCGTTTTGCTGGTGACGAATTTTGTCGATATCGCCGGGTTGCTCGTACTTACCCGGCGGCTGGTCTTGTTGTTCGGCACGGGAGGCTTCCTCGTCGCGCTCCTCGTCGCCGGACCGATCTATCTCTTCCTCCTCGGCGTCCTGCCGAAATCGCTCTTCCGCCGCTTCCCTTATCGCGCGCTCGCTTTCTTCGCCGGGCTCCTCGTCTTCACTTCCCGCCTCCTTTGGCCGGTCCTGGAACTCGGTTCTCAGACCGGTCGGCTCCTCTTCCGCCGCGAAAAGGCGCCCCTCCGGCTTTTCGCCGCGCGCGAGGACTTGAAGCAGCTTGCGGTCGAAAGCGAACGCCAGGGCGCGCTCACCTCGACGGAACGCGCGATGATCCACAACGTGGTCGATTTTCGGACGGTCAAGGTCTCCGCGGTGATGGTGCCGTTGTCGAAAATCATCTCGGTGCCACCGGAGACGACGATTCCGCAATTGCTCAAGCTGAGCGCGCAAACGGGCATCGATCGGGTGCCCGTAATTGCCGGGAACGGGAGCGCGCTTGGCCTCGTCAATGTGCTCGACGTCTTGCTCGACCCCACTCCGTCACACGAACTGCGCTCCTACATGCGGCGCATCGTTTCCGCGGCCGACAACGAATCTGCCTACCGAATCATCCGGCGGCTGCGCGCGGCCCGTCTCACCCTGGCCGCCGTCTTCGACGGCCGCGAAAAGTTAATCGGCATCGTGACGGTGGAGGATCTTGTCAGGCGCCTGGTTCAGAGCGCCTGATCATGATTCGGGGCTTCAGTAGCCCGGCGCTAGATATTGGAAGGCGACAACTCGACCACGCTGAAAGGAAACCGTCTTCACCGGATAGCTCACCGTGTAGGCGAAGGGGTAGTAGTACGGATCCCAATAAGGATCGAAGAACGCACCGTAAAAACGATGACCACCATGCCGTCCGTAAAATCCAATCGGACCGGCATAACCCCAGCCATAACCAAATCCGCCATAACCATAACCGTAGGGCCCGTAGGCAGCCGTCGAAAGGGTGTAGACCCAGGACTCCGTCGACACCCCGTGCACCTGGCCCACCGCTTTCTGTTGCGGCTGACCCCACGCGATATAGACCGCGGCCTGCGACATCCCACCGTTGATTTGCCCCTGGCTCACCATCGCCTGATCTTTCGGCGAGAGTTGATCAAACGACGAGCGATTCGACTCGATCCTCGACGAGACGGTGCTGCAACCCGAGAGGACCAACGCGCCAGTTGCGATGCACGCCAACAACGCCCACGAAAACAATTGACGCTTCATGCTTGAATATAAAACGCGGCGCCACAGCGTCAAACTGGGGCGGGCGGATGAGACATTCAAAAAAGTAACAACTTCGAAAGAAATGGCACCTGATCGAGTTGCCCGCTTCCCGACGCGACGATTCAACGTCTCGCCGGCCGCGCCATCTTGATTCGCGAAAGGCCCCGCCGTAGCCTCGGTCATGGAGGATCGCTTCGGGCATCGCATCTCGTACTTGCGCGTTTCCATCACCGACCGCTGCAACGAACGCTGCACCTACTGCATGCCCCACGAGTTGCAAGAATGGCTCCCGCGCCATGATATCCTCACCTTCGAAGAGACCATCCGTCTCATCCGCATCGCGGGCGAGCTGGGCGTGACGAAGATCCGTCTCACCGGTGGTGAGCCCCTCACCCGGCGCGATGTCATGCAGCTCTTCCGCCAGCTCCCGCGCCTAACGAACCTGCGCGACATCGGCCTTTCGACCAATGGCACTCTCCTCACCCGTGAGGTGGAGCCCGGCCTGACAATGGCGGCGGCGGTCCGCGCCTGCGGCTTTAATTCCGTTAATATCTCGCTCGACACACTCGACCGCGAAGAGTACGCCCGTGTCACGGGGCGCGATCTGTTGCCGGAGGCACTTGCGGGGATCGACGCGGCCGTCGCCGCCGGATTTCTGCAGGTGAAGATCAACTGCGTCTTGATGCGCGGCCGCAACCAGGAGGCGCTTGCCCCGCTGGTCGATTTCGCGGCGGAACGCGGTCTTCTCCTCCGCTTCATCGAACTCATGCCGGTGAGCACGACCGAGGTCCTGACCGAGAGCAATTTCTTCCCCGTCGCCGAAGCGAAACGAACGATCGAAGCGAAGTTTGGTTCCTTGATTCCGCAGCCGGAATTCCGGACCAACGGCCCGGCCAGCTACTATCAAATCCCCGGGCGCGCCCAGCGCATCGGGTTCATCGGCGCGATGACCAACCTGCATTTCTGCGAGAGCTGCAACAAACTGCGCCTCACCTGCGACGGGAAACTGCGACCCTGTCTCGGCAGTTATCTCGAGTTCGATATCATGAAGCCCCTCCGCGCGGGAGCGAGCGACGAGGAGTTGCGGCAATTTTTTCTCGAAGTCGTCGAGCGCAAACCGGAACAGCACGATTTCCGCACCACTTATCAACCCGGACGGAAGATGGTCGCGATCGGCGGCTGAGGGATGGATCGGCTGACCCATATCGCGAGTGACGGGAGCGCGAAGATGGTCGACGTCTCGGCCAAACCGCTCAGCCACCGGGAAGCGATCGCCAGCGGCCGGATCGAACTTCAGCCGGCGACGCTCGAACTGATCGCCTCGGATCGCATCGCCAAAGGCAATGTCTTCGCGACCGCGCGAATCGCCGGGATTCAGGCCGCGAAGCAAACCGCGCGGCTCATTCCGCTCTGCCACACCCTCGGCCTGAGCCACGTCGAGCTTGGCCTAACGAGCAGTGCCACCGGCGTTGAAGCGACCTGCACCGCGCGCACCACCGCCCAGACGGGCGTCGAGATGGAAGCGCTCACCGGTGTGACGGTCGCGCTCCTCGCGATCTACGACATGTGCAAAGCGGTTGATAAGCAGATGCGAATCGGCGACGTGCACCTCGTTCGCAAGACGAAAACGGCAGCAAGACAGGATTTACAGGACTAACTGGATGGGAGAGGAAACCGCATTCCCTTCTTCTTCCTTCTTCTAATTCCAATCCTCATAATCCTGTAAATCCGGTCAAAAAAATGCAGATCACCGTTGGCATCATCACCGTTTCCGATCGCGCCAGCCGCGGCGAGTACGCCGATCTCGGCGGCCCCGCCTTGAAGGAGGTCGCTCTCAAGAACAACTGGAGCGTCCTCTGCGAGGCGATCGTCCCGGATGAAATCGAACGCCTCCAGGAAGCGATCCGCTCCTTCGCCGACCAGGGTTGCGGCCTCATCCTGACGACGGGCGGCACCGGTCTGGCCGCTCGTGATATCACGCCGGAAGCGATCCGCGGCCTGATGCGCGTCGAGCTTCCCGGTTTCGGCGAAGTCATGCGCGCCGAGTCGATGAAGATTACGCCGAACGCGATCCTTTCGCGCAACCTGGCCGCGATCGTCGCGCAATCTTTGGTCATTGCCTTGCCTGGCAAACCGAGTGGCGCGGTCGAGTGCCTCGGCTTCGTCGCGGGGGCGATCCCGCACGGCGTGGCGCTCGCCCAACGCCTGCCGACATCCTGTTAAGCCCGGCCCCTCTTTTTTGAATCCAAAACCATCCGTCGTCGCATCTCAATGGAGATCAAATCATGAAAAACAAGAATCTTGTCGCTGCGTTGTCGCTTTGCGTCCTTCTCTCCACGGGTTGCGATTGGCGGGGTATCCGCGGTAACGGCCAGATCAAGACTGAGACCCGGCCGGTAACCGCGTTCACGCGGGTGGAGGCGGGCGGTTTCTACGAGCTGGAATGGCGTCCGGGCGCCCCTTCCTTTAGCCTAACGACGGACGAAAACCTGCTTTCGCAGATCACGACCAGCATGGAAGGCGACCTGCTCAAGATCAAGACGCACGACTCGATCGCTCCGACGCACGGCATCAAAGTGGTCATCACCAGTTCGTCGCTCTCGGGGGCCAGTCTCAGCGGCGCGGTGAAGTTGGACGCGGCTCAGCTAAGCGGCGCGACCTTCGCTTTGGAGACCAGTGGCGCGACCAAGGTAACCCTCGCCGGAAAAGTAAACCGGCTTCTCGCCAGCCTGACGGGCGCCAGCAAGTTGCAGGCGGCCGATTTGTCGGCGGACGATGTCGAATTGTCGGTCACTGGCGCCGGCAAGGCGGACGTAACGGCGACCAATTTGCTTCGCGCCGCCATCACTGGCGCCGGCAAAGTCAGTTACGGCGGCAATCCGAAATCCGTCGAAAAGAAGATCTCGGGCGCGGGCAAGATCGAGCCGCGTTAGTAGCTCGGAGGGCCATGCTTCCGCATGTTCTGGACGCGCGGAAGCGCATCTCCCGCTACACTCGCAGAGCTTGACGCGTTACCCGGCAAGGCGGAACAATCGCGCTGCGACCTACGCCATGAATTCCGAACCTGCCTTTCACCTCTTCGGTCAGGCCCATCTTGTCGTCATTTTCCTAACGGTCATCATCCCAGTCGGACTCGGAGTCGCGGTGCGCCTGACCGGCGCGCGAGGTCTCGATCGCGCAGTCGCCTACGGCCTCTCATTACTTCTCGCCACCAATTACTTTGGCTACGCCTTCTACCTCTTGAGCCACCATCTTCTCGTCTGGCAACAGGCGCTTCCCTTCCAGCTTTGCGACTGGGCGATGGTTACTATCATCGTCGCACTGCTGACCGCCCGCCGGAGCTGGACCGAGGTTTCCTACTTCTGGGGAATCGGCGGCACCTTCCAAGCCATCCTGACCCCAAATCTGCAGGTCGGCTTCCCTGATATCCGTTTCATTAGCTTCTTCATCGGCCACTGCGGGATCGTCGCCGGCGTCATCTTCCTCATGATCGCCCGCCGTTTCCGCCCGACACTCGGGTCGGTCTGGCGCACCCTGGCGTGGTCGCAACTCTACCTCGTCGCCACCCTCGCCGTCGACTATCTGACCGGCGACAACTACGGCTTCCTCCTGCACAAACCCCAAGCCGCCTCAACCCTGGATTATCTCTCGACCACCCGTGGGCTCTACATCCTGGAATTGGAAGGGTTGGCGCTAGTCTTCTTCGCGCTCCTCTACGCGCCTTTTGCGATCAAGACTCGGTAGGCCGCGGCTATCTCACGCCGGCGTGGCGATTTCGATCAGTGGCGCACCAGAGAGCCAGTTCACGCCGGGAAAACAGTCCTTCGCTTTCTCCAGGCCGCCCCAGGTCGCGAACAACGCGGCGGCGTACTGATCGATCTGAGCCTGACTCAGCGGCCAACCCTTCGCTGAATCAGGAAACACAATGTAGATGATCCCATGGCCCGTGCCGCCCGTCTTCGGGCTGGAGGGAATGCCGAGCGACGCAGCCAAGGCAATTGAAGCTTCACCAATCTTGCTGCCCGGCCCGACATCGGCGTAAACCGCATAGTCATAGTCGTTCTTGTCCGGCCGGATGACGACGCCAAAGTCACCGAGCTTATTGCCAAGACCTAGTCTGCCGGGAAGGACGAAAAAGTTTACCGACTCCGCATCGACGTAGCGACGCGGATCCTTCGCGTCCATGGAAGTGTCCTCGAGAGAGGTCGTGGAAATGTAGAATCCCTTCGCCGGATCAGACTTCGCTTGAATAACCGGGTTACCGTTCGGTTTGCCGTTGTCCGTCACGAGGGCCCACCAGTTGCCCGGCTTGCCGGCATTACCCAAATAATCAAGTCCCGATATATTATCCGGATGGTATGCGTGGTAACCACCATCCGCATCGATCATCATCCCAGACTCGTAGAAGAAAGCGGAGTCGTCGTCCTGCAGTGTGTTGATATCGGAGTATCCGACCCTTTTAAGGAATTTTAATTTTGCCATAAATTGATGCGCTGTTTTGTTCGTTAGGCGCAAGATCAACCGGTATTCCGGTGGGAGACACGGGTGGTTCAGGCCCACGATCAACTCCCATAGCGACGTTAAGGATGCCAGTCACAGGAATGCCTTTAGAGAAGAGCGAAGCCGACTGCCTTGTTCAAGGCGTCGCTCGCGACCGCGAGAGCGGCGTTGATAGCGTCTTGCGCGGCGGCCTTGAGTGTGACGTCGATCGCGAGAAGGGACGTCATTTCGGAGTCCTTTATCTGCTGAAACGCAAACTTTACATCGTCGTCCGTGATATTGTTAGCCACCCGATCTGCCTCGAGCTCAACCATCCCGTCGGCAACCAGTTTCGCGCGTGCTTCCAGGTAACTCTTAAGATCTGCGGCGTGGCCTTTTGCCGCTCCCGTCGCGGCCGCGAGCATGTCTTGGATCAAATCGGATGTGTCAATGGACATGGGTTATTGGTTTGAGTTGGTTTTCTTGAGCCCTGCGCTGAAAACGGAGCTGCGTTTCTTTGCAATTTGAATTTGTTGCAGATCAAGCAACGTGGCACGCAACCCAGTCGCAAGAGAGCTGCGCGGAGGGCCGCCGTGCTGCCGGAGATCCTGGTAGCGTTGCTCCAGTTCACTAAACGCTTTGACTTCGTCCTGATTCTTGTCGAAAAGGGAGGACCGCGCTTTCATCGCGCGCACCGCACCGATCGCTTCGTCAAAGAATTTCTCCCTGTCGCTCGTCGATAACTGGCCGGCATCGGCCTGTGCGATGGCGGTTTCAGTCTTTACCGAAAGATCAGTCAGCAGATGGTCGGTTGTCTCATCGTAAGGGGCAACCAAGGTGCAACCGGCGAAGAGGACGGCGGCGAGAAAGAGAATCGGCAGTTTCGCTTTAATCAGTCTGCTCATAGTTAGAATTTTAGCTGGTCGAGACCGGCGCTCTTTGTCTCAACAAGCCTTTCGTAGCCGCTCATGGCGTGGTCGCCGACGTCAAGACCGACGTGGCCGGCGATCTCGAAAAACTGCTCGAAGCTGTCGATCGTGCGGCTAAGGAAATTCGACCATTCGCTGCTCTGGAGTTGCGGATTGCCGCTGCTGTCAAAGTGGATCATCTGGCCGATATCGGCGTAATCGAATCCTCGAAACGGGACGCGCGGAACGAGATCTTTATTGTTTACGAAGCGAAAGGTCTTGCGGCTGAGGAGGTGGTCGTAATTGCCGCAAAAACGAAACAAACCGACGCGTGGCTGGCCGAAAGTGTAGATGCCGTT
>DATMNS010000049.1:0-8414 GCA_035568735.1 Chthoniobacterales bacterium
GCGTGATTGAGCGCGCCCACATGCTCGGGTTCCTCGATCCGAATCTCCCGCCGCGAAAACAGGGCCGCGAGCCGGCAACACTGGCGTCGTAATTGTAGCCGCCGCCCTGTGGGCGGCGCGGCGCAGGACGTCGCTACTGGACCGGCACCAGCAGGCAATGCCCCGTCATCTCCGCCGGCTTGGGCAGCCCAAGCAGGAAAAGCAACGTCGGCGCGATGTCGGACAGGATTCCGCTCTCCAGGCGAAAATTTTTCGCGTCATCCGCCACGTAAATGAGGTGGACCAGGTTGGTGGTGTGGGCGGTGTTGGGCGAACCGTCGGGATTGCGCATCTGCTCACAATTTCCGTGATCCGCGGTCAGGAGCAATTTTCCGCCTGACGACAAGACAGCGGGAACGAGCCGCGCGATGCAGGTGTCGATCGTCTCGACCGCTTTGATTCCGGCGGCGACGACCCCGGTATGACCGACCATGTCGGGATTCGCGTAGTTCAAGATGATCAAATCGTATTGGTTGACCCGGCTGAGCACCTCGTCGGTTACCTGCCCCGCGCTCATCTCCGGCTGCAAATCGTAGGTCGCGACCTTGGGCGACGGAATAATCTTGCGATCCTCGCCCGGCGCCGGTTTCTCGACCCCGCCGTTAAAGAAATAAGTCACGTGCGGATATTTCTCCGTTTCGGCAATTCGCAGTTGCTTTTTCCCCGCCGCGCTCACCACATCGTCGAGAATATTCTTGAGTGATTGCGGTCCAAAGACCATCGGGCAATCGTAGGTCGCGTCATATTCCGTCATGGTGACGTAATGCACGCGCGGCCAAACTTCCCGGTCGAGACCGTCGAAATCCTTGAGCAGAAAAGCCTGCGAGAGCTGCCGGGCGCGGTCGGCGCGAAAGTTGAAGAAAATCACGGTGTCGCCGTCGCGGATACGCTGCTCGTTAGGCTCGGCAAAAATCAGGGCCGGCATGAATTCGTCCGTCTTGCCGGTCGCATAATGGCGCCTGATCGCGGCCGACGGCGCCTCGGCGCAGACCTCGCCGCGCCCGAGCACGATCGCGTCCCAGGCCAGCTTCGTCCGGTCCCAGCGCCGGTCGCGATCCATCGCGAAATAGCGCCCGACAACGGTGATGATCTGCGCCCCGCTGCGGGCCAGTTGCGCGCCACAGATCGTTAGGTAATCCACTCCGCCCGTCGGCGAAGCGTCGCGTCCGTCGGTGATCGCGTGCACCAAGATCTGCTCCACACCCGCCGCCTTCGCGGCCGCGGCCAGGGCGAGGAGATGCTGATAATGACTGTGAACTCCGCCGTCGGAAACCAGCCCGATGAAATGCAGCCGGCCGCTCCGCGCCTTCGCAAAAGCTTCCTGTAGAACTTCGTTCTTCTTCAGTTCGCCGTCGGCGATCGCCTTGTTGATCCGGGTCAAATCCTGGTAAACGATCCGGCCGGCGCCGAGATTGAGATGGCCGACCTCGGAATTGCCCATCTGCCCCGCGGGCAAACCGACGTCTTCGCCGCTCGCACTCAGCGTCGCGCAGGGATATTCCCGATAGAGCCGATCGTGAAACGGCGTTTGCGCGAGCAACGTCGCGTCGCCGTTCTTTTCCCGCTCCGCTTTGCCCCCGGGATTGATCCCCCACCCGTCGCGGATGACCAAAACGATCGGCTTCGCCATAGAGCGCACTTTCCCGACGCGCGCTCCGCCCTCAAGCGATTTCCCGCGGCTGCGGGATTGACAACTACCTTCGCGCTTCGCTCTATCCAGTGAATGAAATGGCGTAACCAGATCCTGGCGCTTCTTTGCCTGACGGTATTTGTTGCGCTCGGCGTCCTTTATTTTCGTCATTGGGTCGTGCAAAAGCCCTTCGGGATCGTGCTCTTCATCGGCGAGGGACTGACTCCCGACCGCGTCGCCGCGACGCGGCTCTATGCGGGTGGAGCAAACACGCGATTGGCGATCGAATCGCTCCCAGCCGTGGCGATGCTGACCAATTTTTCGCAGGACTTCGCCGTCCCCGATGACGCCGCCGCCGCCACCACGCTCGCGACCGGCGTGAAGGTCAACAACCGCAGCCTCGGCCTCGGCCCGGACGGCGAAAAGCTGAACAGCATCATCGACCTCGCCCGCGAGAAGGGGCGCGCGATTGGATTGGTCACAAATGCGCGCCTAACCGATCCGACGGTCGCGGCGTTTTACGGCCGAGGCAAAGGCGGCGTCCAGGAGGTCGCGCGCCAATTGGCGGACGAGAAAAAAATCGACATCGTGCTCGGCGGCGGCGGCTCGGATTTTCTCCCCGAAGCGAAGGGCGGGCAACGCACTGATGGGCGCGACCTCGTCCTCGAACTGCGACGCAACGGTTTCGAGATCGTCCGGACGAAAGCGGAATTGGAAGGCATTCCGCAATGGCGACGACCGAAGTTGCTCGGACTTTTCAGCGACGGCGAAATGGCTTTCGCCACCGACATCGCTTCGGGTAGCGATCAGCCCGCTCTCGCGGACATGACACGGCGCGCCATCCAACTCCTGCAATGGAACGCGGGTGGTTACCTGCTGATCGTCGACGCCGGCCTGATGCGCAGCGCCGCGCGCGAGAATCACGGAGAGCGCACCCTGGCCGAGACCGTCGAGCTGGATCGTGCGGTGGCCGCGGCGCGCAGCTACGCGGGCGACAACTCGACCGTTCTGGTCGCGGGCAATTTCGGCATCGGCGGACTTTCGCTTAATGGTTTCCCTTTCCGGCGCGACAGCGGCGTCGCGCTCCTTGGCATCAACTCGTCCGGCGAACCGGCCCTTACGTGGGCAACGGGCCCGAATGGAATCGTTACCCGAAGTGCACCGCCGGGATCCGCCCTGGAAGATCCCGCGCCTCCGGGGGAAGGCCCGCCTCCGGCCAGCGGACAAGAACCGGCCGCGGTCTATGCCCCTTGGGCGCGCAACACGGTCGCCGACGTTCTCGCCGCCGGCAGCGGACCTGGAACGGAGACACTGCACGGGTTCCTCGATAACACGATCGTCTTCAAAATCATCGCGGGACAGTTGTAGACGCTTCGCTCTGCGACGCGCGGGCAAGGGAGGTTCGAGCGAACGAGATCGACACCCGCGCCTCCCACGGGGTAGGCGTCTGCGACTACTCGTAACGCAGCGCCTCGATCGGATCGAGCCGCGCTGCTTCCCGCGCCGGGTAGAATCCAAAAAATATCCCGACCGCCGCACTGACAAAAAACGCCGCGATAATCGACGGAATCGAGATGAGCGTCGGCCAGTGCGCGAAGACGGAGAGCATCCGCGAGGCGCCAAGTCCGAGCAGGATTCCGATCACGCCGCCAATCACGCTCAGGGTCACCGCCTCGATCAAAAACTGGGTGAGAATGTCGCGGCCGTGCGCGCCGACCGCGAGGCGCACGCCGATCTCGCGCGTCCGCTCGGTGACGCTCACGAGCATGATGTTCATAATGCCGATCCCGCCGACGACGAGCGAGACACTGGCGATCGCGCCTAACAACAAGGTCATGATCCGCGAAGTCGCGGTCGCGGTCTCGGCGATTTCCTGCTGGTTGCGGACGGTGAAGTCGTCGTCGCGCCCGGCGCGAATGTTGTGCCGCTGGCGGAGCAGCTCGGTGATCTGTTGTTGCGCCGGCGCGAGATCGTTAGGCGAAGCGACCTGGACGTTGATCCCGCGCAGAGTCGTTCCACCGATGACGCGTTTCATTGCGCTCGTGTAGGGCATGATGACGATGTCGTCCTGGTCCGTTCCCTGGGGGCTGAGCCCTTTCGGGGTGAGCACGCCGGTGATGAGAAACGGCACCCCTTTGATCCGCAGGACCTGGCCGACGGGACTTTCCGCGCCGAAAATCTGGCTCGCGGTCGTGCTTCCGATGACACACACCTTGTTCGCACTCCGCACATCCTGCGGAGTGAAATTCGCCCCATCGCTCAAGGGCCATTGCCGGATATCGAAATACTCCGGCGACTCACCGTAGATGCGGGTGAACCAGTTCTGGTTCCCGGCCGAGACCTGGCTGGTGGAAAACACTTCCTCGCTCACCGCGATGACTCCCGGCACTTCGCGCTGGATTGCCTCCGCGTCTTCGATCTTGAGCGTGCCGGCACTTCCCCAGCCGGTGCGAATTCCGCTCGAAGTCACGCTCCCGGAAAAAATCAGGATCACATTTTCGCCGAGGCTGGCGATCTGTTGTTCGACCTGCGCCTTCGCGCCATTACCAATGCTGACCATCGCGATGACGGCGCCGACTCCGATGATGATGCCGAGCGCGGTCAGGACGGAGCGCAGCTTGTTTCGCTGCAAGGCGCGGAAAGCAATCTTCAAGGTGGAGTCGACTCTCATGCCGGCGGCTCCAGATTCTTCGCTGCGTCTTCGGCCCTCAGCCGGAGCGCTACCGGGCGATCGGTTTGCACCAGGCCATCGCGCATCGTGATGTTGCGCCGGGCATAGGCCGCAATGTCGGTCTCGTGCGTCACCATCACAATCGTGATCCCGCGCTCGTTGAGTTTTTGAAAAATGTCCATGATCTCGGCACCGGTGCGGCTGTCGAGATTGCCAGTGGGCTCATCGGCAAGGACGACCTCCGGATCGTTGATCAGGGCGCGCGCGATCGCGACCCGCTGCTGCTGACCGCCGGAAAGCTGGCTCGGATGATGATCTTCACGGCCGGTCAGGCCGACCGCGGCGAGCACCTTCTCGGCCTGCGCGCGCAATTGCGCGTTCGTTAGGCGATGCTCCCCGTAGAGCAGGGGCAGCTCCACATTCTCCAGAGCCGAGGTGCGGGCGAGCAGATTGAAGCTCTGGAAAACGAAACCGAGCTTGCGATTGCGAATGTCGGCCAGCTGATCGCGATCGAGTCCCGAAACGTCGAAGCCATCGAGAAGATAGCGGCCTTTCGTCGGCCGATCGAGGCAGCCGAGCAGATTCATGAGCGTCGATTTGCCCGAGCCACTCGCGCCCATGAAGGCGACAAATTCACCATGCGCGATCTCCAGCGAAACGCCGCGCACGGCCTGCACCTCGACTTCGCCTGTGTGGTAGGTCTTGTGCACGTCCTCCAGCCTAACGACCGTAGCATTACCGTCCATTGCGCTTCGGCTAAAAGTGGCGCTGCCCGCCGGCCAGCGGATTATTCGAGGGCTGCGCCGAGGAGGCCGCCCGGCCGGTCATCGCCGTCACCACGCGATCGCCTTCCTGCAAACCATCGAGCACTTCGGTGTAAATCCCGTCGCTGATTCCGGTCTTGATCTGCACCGGGTTCGGCTTGGAGCCGCGCAGGACGTAGACGGTCCGCTCGGTGGCATGTTCGCCCGGCTTGCCCCGGCGTCCGGGCGAACCAGACGGCGGCGGGGTCGCGTCCGGCGGACGGAAGCGGAGCGCCGCGTTGCTGATCTTCAAAGCGTTATCCCGTTGCGCGCCGACGATCGAGACGTTCGCCGTCATGCCGGGCTTGAGCTTGAGGTCGGCGTTGTTCACGCCGATGACGGTGTCGTAAGTGACGACATTCTGCACCGAGATCGGCGCGTTGCGCACCTGCACCACGTCGCCGTGGAAGGTTCGCCGGGGAAATGCATCGACTGTAAAATCGACTGTCTGCCCTCCTTCCACCGTCCCGACATCCGCCTCGGCTACGTTGGCGTCGATCTGCATTTTAGTGAGATCGTTGGCGATCGTAAAAATAACCGGCGCGCTCAGGCTCGCCGCGACGGTTTGCCCGACATCGACACTGCGCGAAATGACCTCGCCGTCGACGGGCGACGTGATCGTGCAATGGTCGAGATCGGCCTGCGCTTTATCGAGCGCGCCTTGTTTGAATTTCACGTTGGCCTCAGCCTGATGCAGATTCGCCATCGCCTGATCGACATCGGCCTGGGCGGAATTTTTCTTCTCGAACAATTCCTGGGTGCGCACGGCGTTGATTTTCGCCAGCTCGAGGGCGGCTTGTGCGCTCGCCAGATCGCCCTCGGCCTGGGTGACAGCCGCTTGGAACAGGACCGGGTCGATCTGGGCCACCACCTCGCCCGCTTTGACCTTGGAATTAAAATCGACAAACAACTTTTGGATATTGCCCGAGACCTGGCTCCCGACCTGCACGTTGACGACCGGATTGAGCGTGCCGGTGGCCGTGACCGCTTGCGTGATGGCGCCCCGCGTGACGGTAGCGGTTTGATATTCGGCCACGCCATTCCCGCCGCACCGGCGGAAGGCAAAGAGCGCCAACAGGACGAGCAAGACCGCGCCGCCGATAAGGGTGATTCGTTTCATTAAAAAAGGCCGACGAACAGGCGTCGGCAGCTATTGTTTAGACCGCTTGGACCGAAATTAGTTACACGATAATCATGCGCCGCTATCTCGAAATCTACTCGATCATGCTGCGCAACTCGCTCATTCGCGAGTTGAGTTTCAAGGCCAACTTCATCCTCTGGATGATCGTCGAGGTGCTCTGGTTTTGCGGCCAGATTCTCTTCTTCAGCATCATTTTTGGTCAGGTCAATCAAATCGGTGACTGGACGAAATGGGAAGTGGTGCTCCTCGTCGGCACACACCAGATCATCGCGCAGTTGTTCCAGGCGTTTTTCTTCGTCAATGTGGCGAACGTTCCCGAGCTGGTGCGGACCGGGAAACTGGATTCGCTTCTCGTCCTGCCGATCGACAGCCAGTTTGCGGTCTCGACGAAGCAATTCGGCCTCGACAGCGTGATCAACGCGCTGATCGGCGCGGCGGTGGTGATTTTCTCCCTGCGGCAATTGCACGTCGTGCCCAGCCCGCTCGCCGTGGCCCTCTATCTCGTGGCGCTCGGGTTTGGGGTCGCGATCCACTACTCGATCATGCTCGCGCTCGCCGCGGTCAGCTTCTGGATCGTCCGCGCGCAAGGCCTCGTTTACGGCTATTTCAATTTTCTCAATATCGCCCGTTATCCGGACGTGATTTTTCCGCAACTTTTCCGCTGGGTTTTCGGGTGGATCATCCCGGTGATCATTGTGGCGAACATCCCGGCGCGCTTGCTCATCAAGTCGCTCGGGCAGCCCGCCTGGCTGATGTTTCACCTCATCGTCGCCGGGACGATCGCGGCCCTGCTCAGCCGCGCCTTTTGGCGGTGGGCGCTCCGGCATTACTCGAGCGCCAGCTCCTGAGCGGAAGCGCGCCGCTCCAGAGACAAGCGCGCTCCCCAAAATCGCTCCAAAACCGCTTGCGCCAAAATCGAAATGCCCTTAGTTAACCCTCCCCTTAGTCCGGACCAGAGGAAAAGCTGCGCCGACTATCACTTTTATGGCCCGTTCAATGAAAAAACCCGCACCCAAAAAGCCCGCAAAAAAACCAGCTTCCAAGAAGCCGGCGAAGAAGGCTGCGCCCAAGAACGCCACCAAGAAAAAAACCCCGGCCGCGAAGAAAAAGCCGGCGCCCGTGCACAAGGCAAAGCCGCTTAAGTCGAGCAGGCCCACTGCCTCTGCCGTCCGGTCCGCCAATGGCAAGGCGTCAAAGGCGGGCGGCAAAGCCAACCAAACGCTCACGATTATCGGTAATCACGTGAAGCCGAAAAAGGAACGCCGGCTCGATCCCTTTACCCGCGGGCAAAAGGAGAAGCTTCTTCAGCTCCGCGACGCGATGGTGGATTCGATGGCCGGTGTCGCGCAGGACACCTTGCGCGCGCGGGCCGAGGGAAGCGAAGCTTCGGCTTTCGGTATGCACCAGGCGGATGCCGGGAGCGACGCTTACGATCGCGATTTCGCGCTCAGTCTTTTGTCCCAGGAACAGGACGCTCTTTACGAGATCGACGAGGCGCTCAAGCGCATCGATCTCGGCACCTACGGGAAATGCGAAATGTCGGGCAAGCCGATTCTGCGCGCCCGGCTCGAGGCGATACCGTTTGCCCGCTTCACGGTGGAATGCCAGTCGCAGCTCGAGAAACAGAGCAAGGCGTCGCGGGTTCGCCAGTCCGTCACCTCGCTCTTTGGCCTGACCGACGAGGAAGCGCGCGAAGGCGAAGAAGAAGAGCCGGTGGCAGACACGAAGGAATAACGAACATGGCTCAGGAAATCATCACCCTCGAATGCACCGAGGCCAAGGCGGCTGGAGCGCCTGTCTCGCGCTACATGACCACGCGCAACAAGAAAAGCCCGCGCACCCCGAACCGGCTGGAGAAGAAAAAATATAATCCCTTCCTCAGGCGGCACACGCTCCATCGGGAGACCAAGTAACCATGCAACCGAAAACCGCCAAACGCCGTTCCGCCTTTCGCCGCGCCAACCGCACCATGCCTCGTCGCCGGATCGACATCGCGGCCGAGGCGATCGATTACAAGAACCCGGATTTGCTTCGCAAGTTCGTCACCGAGAGCGGAAAAATTCTTCCGCGCCGCGTGACCGGAATGCCGGCGCACATGCACCGCAAGATCACGCGCGAAATCAAGCGCAG
>DATMNS010000050.1:0-6978 GCA_035568735.1 Chthoniobacterales bacterium
TCTCCGCGAATGCCTGCAGCGTCTCAGCGTCGCTCTCCGGTCCGCGCCGTTGCATGTAATCGCTCCATTGCTCGATCTCCCACGGGGTGCGCTGGTATTTCGCGTTGGTCTGAATCCATTCGAGAATTTCGCCGTCTCCTTTCCCGGCCGCGAGTTGTCCGCGCAACGCTGCGGGATCGATGCCGAGAAAATTGATGATCCGCTGGTCGAGCGGGCAGTTGTAATGATACTCGCCGTTTTTTCCGGCAATCTCGGCGCGCCCCTTGTCGAGCATGCGCGGCAGAAGCACGTAGCCGCCGAGGCGAAGCCGCGGACTGCGCGGTGGACGTTGTGTGAGGTCAGGAGCGGAGATGGTGTTGTGGTCTGTAGTCATTTGTTTTTGGGTAATGATTCGCTTTGGTCTTAAAAGATTCGTTAGGCGGAAACCGGGCTGCCCGCCAGGGCGGCAAGTTTTTCCAGGATTGTTTTCTTGGGCGCGCCACCCATCAGCTGATCGCGCAATTCGCCACCGCTGAAGAAGAGGAGCGTGGGCACTGCCCGGACATTAAAGCGCTGCATCAGCGCCGGGTCGTCGTCGATGTTCACCTTTGCGATCCGGAAACGTCCTGCACTTTCCTTCGCAATTTCATCCAGCAATGGCGCGATCATTTTGCACGGCCCGCACCACGTGGCCCAGAAATCGACCAGGACCGGGATGGGAGAATGCAGCACCGCTTTCTCAAAGCTGGCTTCGTTGATGTTGATGGGTTCGTTCATTTTTTGTTCTTTGGTTGGTTTGATTATTGAGGCGCTCGCCGCCGGTTGCGCGCGGCGAGCGGCGGCAGTTCGCGCGGCACGACCATGCAGAAAAGCTGCTCCGTTCCGCGCAAAAACATGAGCGGCGACGCGACACCGATTTCCGCGGCCACGAGTTGCTTGTGCAAATCGTCGACCGTCGCGACCGGCTGACCTTTGAAACCGACAATCGTGTCGTTCGTCTTGAGCCCCGCGATCGCGGCCGGACCGCCCGGCTCCACTTCCATCACGAGCACGCCGCGCTCGTTAGGCAATTTGTGAAAGCGGACCACGCGGGGATGCAGCGGCACGTTCTGACCGGCGACGCCGATCGAGCTGCGCCGGATGCGTCCGTCCTTGATCAGCCAGCCGGCGACGAATTTCGCGGTGTTGCTCGCGATCGCGAAACAAATGCCCTGCGCCGGGAGAATGACCGCGGTGTTCACGCCGATTACTTCGCCCGCGCTGTTGAGGAGCGGACCGCCGGAGTTCCCCGGATTGAGCGCAGCGTCCGTCTGAATGATTTCGTCCATCAAGCGGCCCGATTCGGAACGCATCGAGCGTCCGAGCGCGCTGACGATGCCGGCCGTCACCGTCTGCTGGAACCCGTAGGGCGAGCCGACGGCCACCGCGATCTGCCCGACTCGGATCTGCGACGAATCGGCCAGCCGGGCGTGTTGCACTTCCGGCGCGTCGATTCGGATGACGGCCAGGTCCGTTTCCGGATCGGTCCCGATTAGTTGCGCCGGATAGACACGGGCATCTCGGAGCGTGACCTCGATCTCGTGGGCGCCGTAGACGACATGGCTGTTCGTCAGGATAAAGCCGTCGCGCGCGAGAATGAAGCCGGATCCCCCACCGGGCCCGCGTTCGCCGTTCAGGACGCGAATGTTGACCACGCTGGGAGCGACGCGGTTGACCACCGCGGCGATCGTCTGCGAATAAACATCCAGCAGGCCGGCCTCGCCTAACGACTCTTCCTGGTGCGCGCCAAACGAGCCGTCGCTCGAATCCCAGACGGGCGTCAAAGCGGGCCATCTCCTGGGCTGATTTTGCGAGAGTGCTTTCATTTTCGGTGGGGAGGCGACGCTTACCAGGGAAGCGCTTGGCCCATGTGCTCGAAGGTCCCGCTCGGCCCGTCCGGCCCGGCAGTCGCCAGCGCGACGCTTGTCTTCGCGCCATCCTCGAGTTCCATCATCGCGCCCGGTCCGCCCATGTCGGTCTTGACCCAGCCCGGATGGGCCGCGTTGACCTTGATCTTCGTGTCCTTCAAGTCATAGGCGAGCTGCACGGTGTAGGCGTTGACCGCGGCTTTCGAAACGTTGTAGGCCGGCGTATCCTTGCTCTCGTAAATCGGCGAGCCCGGCTTGGCGTGAAAGCCGGTTGATCCGAGGATGCTCGAGAGATTGACGACGCGGCCTGCTTCGCTTTTGCGCAGCAGGGGCAAAAAGGCGTTCGTCGTCGCGATCAATCCAAAAACGTTGGTCTCGAAAGTTTCTCGCCACATCGCGAGCGTTTGCTCGCTTACCTTCTTCCCCCTGTCATCCGCCATCACCCCCGCGTTGTTTACGAGGATATCGAGACGGCCGAAGTCTTTTTCAACCTGGGCCGCGGCTTTCTGGATGCTCCCGGGGTCGCTCACATCGAGGACGATCGCGTGCGCGTCGATTCCCTCTCCGCGCAGTTTGTCCGCGGCGCGCTTTCCCTTCTCCGCATCGCGCGCTCCCATGAGCACCGTGATGTCTTTCTCCCCGAGTTGGCGGGCGGTCTCCAGTCCGATGCCCTTGTTCGCGCCGGTGATGAGTGCAGTTTTTTTGTTATTCATGCTGGTTATTCGTTTCTCGGTGGCTGCTCAGACTGAGGGCCTACCTTCCTGCACGCGCAGGTGCGCGAGCGCGGGGAAAAAAAGCGACGGAAACGGGGTGGCCCAGGCCGCTTTTTCCGCTTCGCGGACCGCACGCGCAATCCACTCCCGTTCGGCGGGAAACGCTTCTTCGTAGTGCGCCTGAATCGCGCTGCGGAGACGGGTTATTCCGTCTCTCAACTTCTGGCAATAATCCGCCGGAACGTTTTCGGGCGGGCGGCAGTCAACCGCTTCCGGGAGAATTCCTTTCGCATTGAGGGAGTTTACTTGACTGGTCATCTATAGTGCCTTTCTAGTTTTAGTTTTATGAAATTTGCATCCTTTATTTCCTCGCGCGTGCCGGCGACGCCCCGAGCAACTCCAGCGCTCCCGCCGCGAGGCCCCGGAGCGGTTGCACGTCGTTTTCAATTCGCGCCTGCGCCAGGCAGCCTTGAAAAAATGCCACCAGCATGCGCGCTTTTGCTTTCGCATCCGGCGCGGCGATCAGGCCTTGCGCATGCGCGTCGCGAATCGCCGACTCAAAGTAGCGCGCGTTGCGATCGAGAATTTTGTGCACCTGTTCGCCAATCGCACGATCCTGCGTTCCGATTTCGCACCCGAGCGTGCAATAGGGACAGCCCAGGACCGAACCGCACTCGCCGTGTCGTTTCGTCTGCCCTTCGTAAACGTGTTTGAAATAACTGCTCAGACGTTCCAAAGGCGGCACCGCGGCCGAAAAAATCTCGTCCATCCGCGCTTTCTTTCGTCGCCAATCCGCCTCCAGGGCCGCGACCGCCAGCTCGGACTTGGACTCGAAGAAATAATAAAAGCTGCCCTTTTTCGCGCCCGCCTTCTCGCAGATGGCGTCGACCGAAGTGGATCCGTAGCTGTTTTCCCAGATCAGATCCATCGCCGCATTCATCAGGCGCTCTTTGGCGTCGCTTTTCCTCGGCATGACGCAAAATGCATATAGTTGACCAGGTAGTCAAATGCTTTTTTGGCCCAATTTGGACGCGCTTAAGCGCGCCCCGCCGGAGGGACATGCTTCCGCATGTCCACGCTCGTGCTCTAGTTAGGCGTGTCCGTTTCCGTGCGATTGCCTTGCGACGAGCCGCTCATCCGATCGCGTGCACCCGTCGCCCCCTGCTCCAAAGCGGCCGGGCCCTGGGTGCTCGCCGCGACGATCCTGGGATCGAGCATGGCGTTTATCGACGGCACCGTCGTCAATGTCGCGTTGCCCGCGTTGCAGCGAGCACTGAACGCCAGTGTCGTTGACGTGCAGTGGGTCGTCGAGGCCTATTCGCTCCTGCTCGCCGCATTCCTCCTCTCCGGCGGCTCGTTAGGCGATCAGTTCGGACGGCGGCGGATTTTTTTGCTCGGCATCATGCTTTTCTCCGCCGCCTCGGCCTGGTGCGGCTTCGCTTCGTCGATCGGTCAGTTGATCGCGGCTCGCGCGGTGCAGGGGTTCGGCGCCGCGTTGCTCGTCCCCGGAAGCCTGGCCATCATCAGTAGCGCGTTCCCGTTCGAGGAGCGCGGTCGCGCCATCGGGACGTGGTCGGGTTTTAGCGCGATCACCGCAGCCGTTGGTCCGGTGCTGGGCGGCTGGCTGATCGAACACGTCTCCTGGCGCGCGGTCTTTTTTATCAACATCCCGCTCGCGCTCGTCGTGATCGTCATCTCGCTCTGGCGCGTCCCGGAGAGTGTGCGCGAGGATAAAACCATCCTGGACTGGCGGGGCGCAATTCTTGGAGTTCTCGGCCTGGGGGCTTTGGTTTACGGGCTGATTGAATCATCGCGACTCGGCTTCGCGCGCCCGTCAGTCGTGATTGCGCTCGCCGGCGCCGTTGTTCTCCTCACGCTTTTCCTGATCATCGAGGCGAAAATTTCGCAGCCGATGTTGCCGCTCGCGCTCTTTCGCTCCCGCACCTTTACCGGCGCGAACCTGCTCACCTTTCTCCTTTACGCGGCGCTCGGCGGGACCCTCTTTTTTCTCCCGTTGAATTTGATTCAGGTCCAGCATTACGCTCCGACTGCGGCAGGCGCGGCCCTCCTTCCATTCATCCTGATCATCTTCGTCCTTTCACGTTGGTCGGGCGGCCTGGTCGAAAGGTGCGGCGCAAAAATTCCACTGGTGACGGGCCCATTGATCGCCGCCGCGGGCTTCGCTCTCTTTCTGCGGCCTGAGGTCGGCGGCAGTTACTGGACCACTTTTTTCCCGGCCATCGTCGTTCTCGGGACGGGAATGGCGGTGAGCGTCGCGCCCCTCACGACCACGGTGATGAACTCCGTCCCCGAAAATCGCGTCGGTGTCGCCTCGGGAATCAATAACGCGATTTCGCGCACCGCGGGGTTGCTCGCGATCGCGGTCTTCGGCATCGTGATGCTGCAGACCTTTAATCGGCGACTCGACGAGCGCTTGTCGGGAATTCAGCTATCAGCACCGGCGCGCGCGACGCTCGGCAGCCAGCGGGACAAACTCGCCGGCGCGGAGCTGCCGGCAGAATTGAATCCGGATACGCGGACGATCCTCACGCGCGCGATCGAAGAATCCTTCGTCGGCGGTTTTCGCGTTCTCATGGGGCTGGGCGCTCTCCTCGCCGTGGGAAGCGCGGTCACCGCCGCCGTTCTCATTCGCGCGGACTCCCGAAAGGTCTGCGCGCCTAACGAGCAGCGCGCGGGACAGGCCGCGGCAAAAATCCGCACGCGCAGGTGACGCCTCGCACACGTAGGTTAGATTGCAGGACGCATGAACACGATCCGCGGAATTAAACTGCGCTGGCTCCACGAGACGCTCGGCGACGTGACCCACCAACTCGCCCGGTTCCAGTTTACCCAGCTTAGGTCGTATCGCTGGCACCCGGCGATCAATGTTTTCCAGTGCGACAAGGGACTGCGCATTTGCGTAGATCTCGCCGGAGTCGATCGCTCGCAGGTTGCACTCACCGTCGAGCCGCAGCGGGTCACGATTCGCGGCACGCGCGAGGCGCCGGAGCCGAACGACGCCGAGGGGCGCGCCGTGCAAATGATCGCTTTCGAAATTGATTATGGGCCGTTCGAGCGCGTCATCGAGTTGCCTTTGCCAGTCGACGTCGCTCAAGTGCAAGCCGAGCAGCGCAACGGATTACTCTGGATCGAGCTGCCCTTCAAAAGATGAGCGAACAGCCTTTCAGCGCCTTGCAAGGCGCGGGTCAAATTCCCCCGGCGATCAGCAGCCCCGCGCCGACCGGCGGATCCGACGCCGTGCCGGCAATTCCAGGCACGCTCGCGATTCTTCCCGTGCGCGGCTTTGTCGTTTTCCCGCGGACCATGTCCCCGATTAATGTCCAGCGCGCGGCGTCGATCCAGTTGCTCAACGAGACGTTGCCGCAGAACAAAATCATCGGCCTGCTCGCGCAACGCGACGAGAGCAATGACGACCCGGCAGTGGGAGACCTTTACCATGTCGGCACCGCGGCGATCGTGCTGAAATTATTGCGCCAGACGGATGATCGGGTCGTCATCATCGTGCAGGCGTTGCGGCGTCTTGCGATCCGCAAAATCCTGCAAACGGATCCGTTCCTGCGCGCGGAAATTGAGCCGCTTGCCCTGCAGCCTGCGCCGGCGACGAAGGAATTCGAAGCCGCTTTTCGCAACTTGCGCGATTCGGCTGCGAAGCTGCTCGAGTTGACCCCGGACGTACCCGAGCAGGCGCACGCGCTCGTCCTCGGGATGGAGGACGCCGAAGAGTTGACCGATTTCCTGGCGCCGAATCTGAACATCGATGTCGCGCAAAAACAGGCGCTGCTCGAAGAAAACGACCTCGAGAAACGAGTGCGCAGCGTGCAGGCGAGCATCTCTTCCCAGCTCGAGATCGCGCAGATCCAACAGAAGTTGCAGCAGGATGTGCAGTCACAATTCTCCGACGCGCAGCGCCGGGCCTACTTGCGTGAGCAGGTAAAGGCCATCCAGAAGGAACTGGGCGAAGGCGATTCCGGCGCGGAAGAGCAGATGGCGCAATTGCGCAAAAAACTGGAGACCGCGCAGCCGCCGGAAGAGGTGATGAAACAGGCCGAGCGGGAATTGAAGCGGCTCGATTTCATTCCGCAGGCGAGCCCGGATTATTCGGTCATCGTCACCTATATCGAAACGATCGCGGAATTGCCCTGGTCGAAACTGAGTGTCGACAATCTCGATCTCGACCAGGCGCAACAGATTCTCGATCGCGATCATTACGACCTCGAAAAAGTGAAGCGGCGGCTGATCGAATATCTCGCCGTGCGCAAACTCAATCCGCAAGGGCACGGCGCGATTCTTTGTTTCCTCGGCCCGCCCGGCGTGGGCAAAACGAGCCTCGGACAATCGATCGCCGACGCGCTCGGGCG
>DATMNS010000051.1:0-2381 GCA_035568735.1 Chthoniobacterales bacterium
GTCGAGGAAAAAATTCTCGCCGCGCTCGGCCTCAGCAGTGAGGACGCCCGCACGATCGCGGTCGCGTCGGTCACCGACGCCCAGAAGGGCGAAGCGCTCGTCCTCTTGAGCACGATCGAAATCGATCCGGGGCAGTTGCGCACGCAACTGCGCGACGCCGGAGTGCCTAATCTCTGGATCCCGAAGACGATTCGACGAGTGGAACAAATTCCGCTCCTGGCGACCGGCAAGCTCGACCTGCGAAGATGCAGTGAGATCGCTGCGACCGCGGAGGCGGCGACCGTTAACGAGAAGTCGCCGGCGTGATCATGCAGTTGCCGACGAAGGATCCGGGATGACTATTGAGGTAATGGTTGACCTGACCCGCCCGTATCGCGCGCTGCCGGTCGTTGTCGCAAATCAGGACAGTTGGTTCCTGGGAATTGGTTAAAACCTCCGCCTCCGATCGCATCGAAGACTGGTGTTTGATCAGGCCGCGAGGGCCGAGGTTGTCCCGGGGCTCGCCGGACGGCAAAACTTCTCTTCCGTCGTTCGCGGTGGCACTTTGAATCGCGTCAGCACAGTCTGGCGCGACGGCGACCGCCGCATCGTCGAGCGCCGGGGCGGAGTCGGGCCAGGCAGAGATGGCCGCGGCAACGATGGCTCCGGTGAGCTCGCATTCGCCCCTTTCGCCGCTGCTACAGCGCACCGCCGTCGCCACAATATCACCCCCATATTCGTGATGCGCCCTAACCGCCGTCCCCGTAATCGCGGCTGCCGACTTGCGGTGTTGCTTGATCGCGGCGCAGACCGCCGTCAAAAATTGCGGCTTGTCTGCCGTCTTGATCACCGCGCCAGGCGGCAAACCGGCCGCGATCATTTCCGTCGGCGTGATCAAGTCAGATAGCGCCACGGGGAGAGTGGCGAACCAGAAAGCACCAGTCAGCGCGAGAGCCAGCAGCACGGTCAGAGCGGCCTGGGCCCAGAGCGTTTGTTTCCGCGAAACGATCAGCGATTTCTTCATATGATTTAGCCAGCGCACGCAAATGTATGAATCATTCGCCAGGAATGCTCAAGCTCAAGAGTGATGCGTTGCCGTTTTGTCAGGCACTCGGTCGACGCTCGCTTGAAGGGCGCCCCGGCCTTAACCAAACCAGCCTGCGGTCGTCAGGCGTCGGCAAACTCGGGCATCAACTCCGGTTCGCCGGCGGCCTCCGGTTCGATTTCGCGCTCGCCTCCTCCCAGAGAGCCTCCGTGATGCTCCTTGGCGATCAGCATGTAGAGCGAGGGGACAATGAAAAGGGTGAAGATGGTGCCGATTGTCATTCCACCGACAAGGACAAGACCGATCGAGTTTCGCGCGGCGGCGCCCGCGCCGGTAACGAGGGTAAGCGGGAAGTGACCAGCAACGGTCGCCACGCTCGTCATCATGATGGGTCGCAAACGGATGCGCGCGGCTTGCGCGACGGCGGCGAGTTTCGCCAGACCCTGTCGTTGCAGCTCATTCGCGAATTGCACAATCAGAATTCCGTTTTTCGAAACAAGACCGACGAGGGTAACGAGACCGACTTGCGAGTAGATGTTGAACGAAGTCGTCCAACCGTCCGTGGGAAATTTCCCGAAGGGCATTTTCAGAAACATGAAGATTCCAGCGCCGAAGAGGGCGAGCGGGACGGAGCCACACAGAATAATCAGCGGATCGCGGAAACTGTTGAATTGCGCCGCCAGAACAAGAAAGATCAGAACGACGGCCAGCCCGAAGACTGCGCCAAAGTTGTTGCCTTCAATTCTGAGTTGGCGCGAGCCGCCGGTGTAATCGACCACATAGCCGGCCGGCAGAACCTTGTGGGCTTCGTCCTCGAGGAATTTTAGCGCGGCATCGACCGAACCAGCCGGCACGCCGCTGATCGTGACCGCGTTGAGCTGCTGCATGCGATTGAGCGAACGCGCGACGGTTGCGTGTTTGATCGATGCGATCGTGCTCAAGGGTACGAGCTGATTATTTGGCCCGGTGACGTAAATGTTCTGCAACTGTTCCGGGTTCAACCGGTCGATCCGCTTGATTTGCGGGATCACCTTGTAGCTCAGGCCATCCATGTTGAACCGGTTGACGAAATTTCCGCCGATGCTGGCGGAGAGATCGGCACCCACTTTCTGCATATCGAGCCCCATGGCCGAGACCTTGTCGTGATCGAACACGATCTGCGCCTGCGGCTGATCGATCTTGGTATCGATGTCACCAAACTGAAAGACGTGCGCTTGCATCGCCTTCAGAAAAATCTGCTTCGCCAGCTCCAAAATCCGTTCCTGGCTGGCGGTGGAAGCGATGACGAAGCTGACCGGAAAATTATCACTCCCCGGAAGCGCTTCGGGCATGATCGGGAACATCTGGATCCCGGGAA
>DATMNS010000052.1:0-3722 GCA_035568735.1 Chthoniobacterales bacterium
CCGGAACAACGCATGGCGCTGCTCGAAGACGGCGCTCCCCTCGCCACCTATCCGGTTTCGACGTCGAAGTTTGGACTCGGCGACCTTCCCGGGAGCCGCGGAACGCCGCTCGGCACGCTCGAGGTGGCGCAAAAAATTGGCGGCGGCGCGCCCAGCGGCGCCGTCTTCAAGGATCGGTGCCAGACCGGCGAAATTGTGCCGCCGGACGCGCCGGGCCGCGATCCGATCGTGACGAGAATTCTTTGGTTGCGCGGCGCAGAGCCGCAGAATGCGCGGGCCTATTCGCGCTACATCTACATTCACGGCACGCCGGAGGAGCGAAACATTGGCCTGCCCGTCAGCTACGGTTGCATCCGCATGCGCTCGTGCGACGTGATCGCGCTTTTCAACGTCGTCGGGACCGGCGCCCAGGTCAGAATCGCGGACGCGCCGCTCGCCGCGCTCGTCCCGGGATTGCCCCCGCCCACGGTCCGCGTCGCGACTTGGCGGGCGACCTCGGATTCGGAGATTCGTTAGGGCCGAAAGCCCGCCAGCCGCTCATGGGAGTTGCCCGAGCTGCTCGCGCGCGGTCGGTTGCGCCAGCAGCTTCAGGTCGGCGTCGACCATCAGTTCGACCAGTTCGCGGAAACGGACTTTCGCTTCCCAATCGAGAACCCTTTTCGCCTTGGCGGGATCGCCGATCAAAAGGTCCACTTCCGCCGGGCGCTCGTAGCGTTGATCGTGCTTTACATATTGTTTCCAATCGAGATCGGCCCGGCCGAAAGCGATCTCGAGAAATTCACGGATGGTGTGCGTCTCGTTGGTCGCGAGGACGAAATCGTCGCCGGCGTCGTGCTGCAGGATGCGCCACATGCCCTCGACATATTCGGGGGCGTAACCCCAGTCGCGTTTCGCCTCGAGGTTGCCGAGGAAAAGCTCGTGCTGGAGCCCGTGCTTAATCGCGGCGACGGCGCGGGTGATCTTGCGCGTGACAAACGTTTCGCCGCGGCGCGGACTCTCGTGGTTGAACAAAATCCCGTTGCTCGCGCAGAGCCCGTAACTTTCGCGGTAGTTCACCGTCGCCCAGTAGGCGAAGACCTTGGCCACACCATACGGACTGCGCGGCCAAAACGGCGTCGTCTCCGTCTGCGGCACCGCCTGCACCTTGCCGAACATTTCGCTGCTCGAGGCCTGGTAAAAACGGGAGCGCACCCCGGCCTCGCGGATCGCCTCGAGGATGCGGATCGTCCCGACGCCGCTGACGTCGGCCGTATATTCCGGAATGTCAAAACTGACCCGCACGTGGCTTTGCGCGCCGAGGTGGTAGATCTCGTCGGGCTTCAATTCGTAGATCAGTTTCACGAGGCTCACCGAGTCGCTCAGGTCGCCGTAATGCAGAAAGAGCCGGACGCCGTTGATGTGCGGATCGGCGTAAAGATGATCGATGCGCGCAGTGTTGAAGGTGCTGGCCCGCCGGATGATGCCGTGGACTTCGTACCCTTTCTGGAGGAGCAGATCCGCGAGGTAGCTGCCGTCCTGCCCGGTAATCCCGGTGATCAATGCTTTCTTCATCGCGCGGTCTCCGCTCTAACGCATCCCGAGGGGCGCGGCAAACATTTTACCCGGCGGCGGCGGCCGAGGATGCGAGCACGGAACGCTGCGCCGAGATCAGCTCGGCGATGCCTTTCCCGCCTAACGACAACATTTCCAGGAGCTGCGCATGAGAAAATGTCGCCTCCTCGCCCGCACCCTGCACTTCGACCAGCGCGCCGTCTTCCGTGGCGACGAGATTAAGGTCCACCGTGGCTGCCTTGTCTTCTTCGTAATCGAGATCGAGCAGCGCCACGTCGCCAATCACACCCGCGCTGACCGCCGCGACCAGTTTCTTGATCGGCGATTCCGGAATCTTTTTTTCCTCTACCAGCCGCCGGCAGGCGAGGGAAACGGCGAGGCTCCCGCCCGTAATCGCGGCCGTGCGCGTTCCGCCATCGGCCTGCAGGACATCGCAATCGACCCAGATGGTGCGGGGCCCCAATTTCTCCAAATCGAGCGCCGCGCGCATCGCGCGGCCGATCAGCCGCTGAATCTCGCTGCTCCGTCCATCGAGCCGCCCTTTGGAAATATCACGCGGTTTTCGCGTCAGTGTCGAATAGGGCAGCATCGAATATTCAGCCGTCAGCCAGCCGCCGCTCACCCGCTGGTCTTTCATCCAGCGTGGGACCGATTCCTCGATCATTACGCCGCAAAGAACCCGCGTATTTCCCATCGCAATCAAGACCGAACCACTGGCATGCGGCGCAATTCCAACTTCGAAATTTACCGGGCGCAATTGATCGCTGCGCCGGTCGTCGAGGCGATTCATTCCGCCCAAATTAGATGAACTCCCGAGCCGCGCTATGCTTAAAATGAGCCGTCGTACTTCATTTGCGGATTGTCCTGGCGCTCGCCGTCCCAAAAATGAGCCGACATGCCCATTCCGACAGTTCCCGGCAAAAATTTTGCGAAAAGTTTCTTTTCCCGGTTGACGATGACCGCGCGCGGGCTATTTTCGCAATCCCGCCGGAAGCGGGCCCCGAAACTTTTCGGGGTGGTTCTCGCAAATTTTGGGACTGCAAATTGGAACTCAATTTTGTCCCGGCATGATGCACGGCAGCCCGCCCCGGCGGGCGGGCCCTGAATTATCGTCGGCGCCAGGATTGGGTTTTTTTGACGCCCGGAAGATGCGCGAGTTTACCCCGAAGAAATTCGGGACTGGTTCTTTGAAATCTACATACAGGGTAGTAAAAACAACTTTTTAGAGCTGAGTCTGAGAAATACGACCGGAAGGTAAGATGTCCGGTCCGAGAGTTTCAGTTATCAAGTTTGAGCGTCGAATCGGCAACGATTTGGCGTTCTACAGATTGATCAAGCTACAAAGAGCACATAATGGATGCCTTGGTGCCAATAGGCGATGAAGGACGTGGCTAACTGCGATAAGCCTCGGAGAGCGGTAAACACGCTTTGACCCGGGGATTTCCGAATGGGATAACCTGAGTGGGATAATACCTGCTCGAGCTCATGTGAATCTATAGCATGAGCATCGCGATACCCGGTGAAGTGAAACATCTCAGTAACCGGAGGAAAAGAAAGCGAAAGCGATTCCGTCAGTAGTGGCGAGCGAAAGCGGAAGAGACCAAACCAGCAGCTTGCTGTTGGGGTTGTAGGAGCCCGATGTGGTAGTGCAACGATTAGATGAAGCGAATGGAAAATCGCTCCCGAGAGGGTGACAGGCCCGTAATCGAAAATCCGCGCACGCCTAGGGATTTCCTGAGTAATACGATGCACGTGAAACTTCGTATGAATCCACGCCGACCACGGCGTAAGTCTAAATACTAATTGGCGACCGATAGTGAACAAGTACCGCGAGGGAAAGGTGAAAAGAACCGCTGTGAGCGGAGTGAAATAGTACCTGAAATTATGTGCTTACAAGGTGTCAAAGCTGGCGCAAGCTGGTGATGGCGTGCCTTTTGCTTAATGAGTCTGCGAGTTAGTGTCAGTGGCGAGCCTAAGGCGTTCTGCGCCGGAGGCGAAGCGAAAGCGAGTCCGAAATGGGCGCCCATAGTCGCTGGCACTAGACCCGAAGCCGAGGTGATCTACCCATGAGCAGGTTGAAGATTGCTTAACCGCAATTGAAGGACCGAACCCGTGAAGGTTGAAAACTTCTGGGATGACTTGTGGGTAGGAGCGAAAGACTAATCAAACCC
>DATMNS010000053.1:0-3712 GCA_035568735.1 Chthoniobacterales bacterium
GAACGGTTCGCCCTGGCGATCTTCATCCGCGCCGGGCGCTTCGCCGATGAACATCAGTTCCGCGTTGGGATTGCCCACCCCGAAAACGGTCTGCGTGCGCGCGGAGGCGAGGTGCGGGCACCGAAGGCAAACTGAGACGCGCTGGCGGATGGGCTCCAGCCGTTGGGCCTTGTCGGTCGCGAGCGGCGGGAGGTGGCAAAGCCGATCGAGCGCGTTGCGACTGGCGCGGAGCGGTCGATCCGTCGCGCGCTCCATCTCGTCGAGCGCTGCGATCGTGGCGTTGAGGGCCTGGGTAAACTCGTCCATGCGGCGGATTCATTCTTCAAGGTTTTGCGCGTGGCGGCAATTCCTTTGATGGTGCGGCGATGAGCGGCCGAGTGGACGAGTACGATTTCGCGTTACCGGAGGAATTGATCGCGCAGCGACCGCTGCCTCGGCGGGAGGATGCGCGCATGATGGTGCTCGATCGCGCCCGCGGAACGATCGCGCACCGGCGGTTTCAGGAGCTGGGGGAGTTCGTTAGGCCGGGCGATCTGCTGGTCCTCAACGATACCCGTGTCCTGCCGGCCAGGCGTTTTTCCGACGACGGCGCGATCGAGTTTCTCTTGCTCGAGCAGGTCGATCCGCAAATTTGGAAATGCCTGGTAAAGCCGGGGCGCAAGATGCGTCTCGGCGCGACGGCGGTGCTCGACGGGGTCACCGGCCGCGTGGAGAAAATCCTGGACGAAGGCGAGCGGCTCGTGCGCTTCGAGCAGGCGATCGATCCTTATCACGGGGGAGATGTTCCCTTGCCCCCGTATCTCCAGCGCGCGGCGGACGCGGAAGATGCGGCGCGCTACCAGACGGTTTTCGCGAAGACGCCCGGGGCGGTCGCGGCGCCCACCGCCGGTTTGCATTTCACCCAGGAAATTCTGGCGAAGCTGCCGCATACCTTCGTCACTTTGCACATCGGTACGGGAACTTTTCGGCCGGTGCAGAGCGCGACGATCGGCGGGCATCGGATGCATGCGGAGCGGTTCACGATCACGGAGGAAGCGGCCGCCGCGATCAATGCGGCGGAGCGAGTGCTCGCGGTGGGGACAACGTCCGTGCGAGTGCTCGAGGCGGCCGTTAGGCGGAAGACGCGATTGATTGCCCAGGAAGGTGCGACCGACATTTTCATTCATCCGCCGCACACCTTCCGGGCCGTCGACCGGTTATTGACCAATTTTCATCTTCCGCGGTCCACGCTTTTGATGTTGGTGGCAGCCTTTGCCGGTCGGGAATTTATCCTCCGGGCGTATGCCGAAGCAGTCGGCGAGCGCTACCGCTTTTATAGCTACGGCGATTGCATGTTGATCCTGTAGACGTTTCGCGGTGCGAAGCGCGGAAGGAATCGAGGCGCGGAGATTGTTCCCCCAAATCACCCGCAGGACCGCGCTGCGCAGTCTTCGGCTCGGAGAGAGCGAACCGGCTACAACTCGCCGCGCTGCATCCTTATGTTACTCTCGCGGATGGAGTCATCCGAAACTTCCGACAAACCGAAGGGCGAACTCGTGACGCGCACCGTCGCCATGCCGAAGGATACCAACCCGAACGGCGACATTTTTGGCGGCTGGCTGATGTCGCAAATGGATCTGGGCAGCGGCATTCTTGCTTCCAAGACCGCGCGCACTCGCGTGGTGACGGTCGCGCTGGACGGGATGTCGTTCCTCGAGCCGGTAAGGGTCGGGGACACGGTCGCCTGTTATGCCTGGGTCGAATCGATCGGCCGCACGTCGATGAAGATCCCGGTAGAAGTATGGGTGCAGCGCTACATGCGCACCGAACAGACCCGGGTCACGCACGCGGTCTTCACCTACGTGGCGGTCGATCAGGCCGGGAAACCGATCCCGGTGCCGCGCGACTAGCCCGGAAAATCTTCGAGCGAGGTCAGGCGCCGTTCAGTGACCACTGCCGTCGCTGACTGACTGCGGGCCGGAGCCGGAAGCCTCCGTCGCAATCACCGGCTCGCTCGGCTGCGTCTCGGGGATTTTCACTTTCTGCGGTCGCAACTTCTTTTGCTGTTTGACGCGGCCCAGGCTCGATTTTTGAACGTAGCGCGCGTAGGCGTGCTCTCGCCGCCCGTTCGCCGTCAGCATCGAACACCCGGAAAGAAGGGTAATTCCAACCAGGAGCAGTGCAGCCGCGCGAAGTTTTTCTTTCATGATCCTGCCTCGACCAGCTGTGGCTCCTCGCAGTTTGCGCCAAGCGTGAAATGACCGTTGCGCACCAGTTCGTCCACCGTCCGATAGATTTTCCAATCGCAAAAACGGCTTTGGCCATGCAAGTCGGCAAGTGTGACCGGTGTATTATAGGCGAGTTGCCAGATTTCCTCGGCCACGGGGCGCAGCTCCTCGATCTTGGGATTGTCCCACGCGAGATTCAATTTCTGGCGCTTGAGTTGCACCGAGCTGTCGGTCATCCGTTTGCGCAGATCCTCAAACTGATCGCGCATCTGGATGGCGTTGATCAAAATCTCGTCCGCGTGGCGGGACATCTCGCTACCCTCGCCCCAGTCGGCGCGTACCTGGGTCTGATTGGAGAAGAAGAAATTACCGGAACGATGCTCGTGGAGAAAGAGCTGCCAAAACGCTTCCTCACCGCTCAGGTGCTCGAAGCGACCCCAACGCGGTGTCCCTTTTTCAAAATAGAAGGTGGAGATCGTTTCGCCGGCTTCGTCCGCGATCGAGAGCAGACCGGTTTGCATCGACTGAATGATCGTTTGGTAAACAGTGACAACGTCGAAGTTCGACAGGCTACCAGTTAACTCCAGGAAGCTGTTGGGCGAGCGCCCCAGTTCCTTGGCCTGGTAGAGTCGGTTCGTCAGCTTCTCCGCAAGAAAGAAGAAAAACGAGGGCACCCGCTGGACGAGCTCCGGAAATTCGCTCCGGCGGAATGATTGCACGCTGAGCGGGGCGCAGGCGCGGGCGGTGTGGTCGCGCGGGAGTTCCATCAGGGCGCCCGTCTCGCCAAAGATGTCGCCGCGGGAAAGGACGGTCGTCGGCGACCCGGGGCGGGCATTGTGCGGCAGGATCTCGACGGCTCCGCGATTGATGATGAAAAGCTCATCGCCGACTTCGCCCGAGGAATAAACGAGGTCGTTTTCCGCGAAATGCCTTACTTTCGAAAGGATGCCGATGGCCTTCAGCTCGATCAGGTGGAGCGAAGTGCAAAAGGCGAAGAAATCGCGCTGGAGCATTCCTAAATAATAGCAAGAGTCGTGCGGGGGCCGATTGAACCGCTGAGAAAAATCCATGGGCCGGAACTGCCCCTTTCCAAGACCGGGATTCGCCGGTAATCCTTTGCCATGAACGGGCTCGCCTATCTTTTCGAGCGGTTTCCCTCGTTCACCCAGACCTTTTGCTACCGCGAAATCGACGAGTTACAGCGGCAGGGCGTCTCGCCGGCGATCTTTTCCGTTCGGCGCCCGGCGGATGAGCCCGCGCAGGACTGGGACGCGTCGATCGTCCGCCAGGTGCAATACCTGCCGGGCGACGAGCAGGTGGTACGGGAAGTGGACCGCGCGTTGTGCAAAGGCGCGCTCCCCAAGCCGGTGCAGCGAGAAATCACGACCTGGGGCCGGCAAACGGACTTCCTCCGGCTTTACCAGGCGGCTCATCTTGGGCCGCGCCTGGTCACGCTCGGCGTGCGACACGTGCATGCGCACTTTGCCGGATTGGCGGCCCGCACC
>DATMNS010000054.1:0-21436 GCA_035568735.1 Chthoniobacterales bacterium
ACGGCGACAGGAATTTTTTCGACCGCACTGCGCTCTTCGGCTTAAGGTTGCGGCAGCCATGAGCATCGAAGTCAAAATCCCGCCGGTCGGCGAGTCCATTTCCAGCGGGGTCGTCTCCGTCTGGCACAAAAAATCCGGCGATTATGTCGCAGCGGGCGAAGCGCTCCTGACCCTCGAGACCGACAAGGTCTCGACGGAAATCACCGCCGAAAAAGGCGGCGTTCTTGAAACCAAAGTAGATGAAGGCCAGGAAGTGAAAATCGGCGAGGTCGTCGCGCTGATCGACGACCAGGCGACCTCCCCGGCCAAAACCAAGGCGACCGCGCCTAACGAAGCGGTCCCGGCCGCGAAGGCAGAGAAGCATTCCGCGAATGCGGATGTCCTATCGCCCGCGGTCAAAAGGATGACGACCGAAGAGAAGATCGACCCCGGGCAGATCACGGGCACCGGCAAAGGCGGTCGCCTCACGAAAGGCGACGTGATCTCGCATCTGCAGGCGGCGCCCCAGACTTTAACCGACGATCAGGAAAAACCGCGAGGACGAAAGCAGCCGGCGAGCGAAGCACCGGCCCCGAGTGGTAACGAGCGTTTCACCCGCAAAAAGATGTCGCCCCTCCGGCGCAAGATCGCCGCCCAGCTCGTCATGGCGCAGCAGACCGCGGCCATCCTTACCACCTTCAATGAGTGCGATATGAGCGAGGTGATAGCGCTGCGCAAGAAAGCGCAGGAGAAGTTCACGGCCGATCACGGGGTCAAACTCGGTTTCATGTCGTTCTTCATCAAAGCGACGGTCGAAGCGCTCAAGGCAGTGCCGTCGATTAACAGCCGGATCGAAGGCGACGATTTCATTTTGAATCATTACTACGACATCGGCGTCGCAGTTGGAACAGAGCGCGGCCTGGTCGTGCCGGTGGTGCGCGATGCGGACAAGAAGAGTTTCGCCGATCTTGAGCGGGACATCGCCGATTACGCGAGCCGGGCGCGCGACGGCAAGATCAAGATCGAGGACCTGCAGGGCGGCACCTTCACCATTTCCAATGGCGGCGTTTACGGATCCCTCATGGGCACGCCGATACTCAATCCGCCCCAGAGCGGCATCCTCGGGATGCATGCGATTCAGCAGCGGCCGGTCGCGCGCGAAGGCAAAGTCGTCGTTAGGCCGATGATGTATCTCGCCCTGAGCTACGATCACCGCGCGGTCGACGGCAAGGAAGCGGTCACCTTTCTCGTCAAAGTGAAGGAAGCGATCGAAAACCCGACCGTGCTGTTGCTTGATTTGTAGTTACTGCGCTTGTCGGGCGTTACAGGAACGAGTTCGCCGGGGTCCGCCCCCGGCTACAACTACTGCGTCGGGATGACAAGCCAGAGCGACACGGCTAAATAAGAGCTGACCTCATTATTCCATGGATAAATTCGATGTCATTATCATCGGCTCCGGCCCGGGCGGCTACGTCGCGGCGATCCGGGCCGCGCAGCTAGGACTGAAAACCGCCATCATCGAAAAGGACCACGAACTCGGCGGCACCTGCCTCAACATCGGCTGCATTCCGAGCAAAGCGCTTCTCGCCTCGAGCGACCATTTTGTTTTCGCGCAAAAGGAAGCGGCCAAACACGGCATCGTTCTCGGCAAAGTCGGCCTCGATCTCCCCACCATGCTCGCTCGCAAAGACAAGGTCGTGCAAACTCTGACCGGCGGCGTGCGGGCCCTGATGAAGGCCAACAAAGTCATCACCTTCACCGGGCTCGGCACGATCACCTCGCCGGGCCAGGTGCGCGTTCAGCCTAACGACGGCGCGGCGACCGAGATCGCCGCCGATCACATCGTGATCGCGACCGGCAGTGTGCCGATCGACCTGCCCAGCATGCCATTCGACGGAAAGACCATCGTCTGCAGCACTGAGGCGCTCTCTTTCGATAAACCGCCGGAAAAATTCCTGGTCGTCGGTGCAGGCGCGATCGGACTCGAGCTCGGCTCGGTCTGGAATCGTCTCGGCTCCGAAGTCACGGTCCTCGAATTTCTCCCACGCATCGCCCTTGGTTTCGATCTCGAAGTCTCCAACCTTCTCCAGCGCGCGCTCACGGCCCAGGGAATCAAATTCCATCTCGAAACCAAAGTCGGCTCGGTCAACGTCGCGAACGGCGGGGCCATCGCCACCGCCACCAAAGGCGGCGAAGAACTCAACTTCGAGGCCGACAAAGTCCTCGTCTCAGTCGGTCGCCGCGCCTTTGCCGAAGGCGTCGGCGCCGACACGATCGGCGTCGCGCTCGACGAGCGTGGCCGGATCAAAGTGAATGAGAAGTTCCAGACCAATGTCGCTGGCATCTACGCGATCGGCGACGTCATTCCCGGTCCGATGCTCGCGCACAAGGCGGAGGAGGAAGGCATCGCCTGCGTCGAATTGATCGCGGGCAAAGCAGGGCACGTGAACTACGACGTCATCCCCGGCATCATTTACACCAACCCGGAACTGGCCGGCGTCGGGATCACGGAAGATTCCGCGAAAGAGCAAGGGCTCAAGGTACGGATCGGCAAATTCCCCTTCCGCGCCAACGGCCGCGCTGTAGCGAACGCTGATGTCGAAGGCGTGGTCAAATTTGTCGCCGACGCCGAAACCGATCGCATCCTCGGTGCGTCGATCCTCTCGCACGCCGCCTCCGAATTGATTGCCGAAATCGTCGCGGTGATGGAGTTCGGCGGGAGCAGTGAAGACCTCGGCCGCACCGTCCACGCGCATCCGACCTTGAGCGAAGCGGTCAAGGAAGCGGCGCTCGCGGTCGAGAAACACGCCATCCACATTGGCAACCGCTAACGATTTACCAGGTGTGGCGGACGATTCTGAAAAGCTTTCCGGCGCGGAAGAATATATCGCCGTGGAGATCGAGTTGATTGAGGCGCTCGATCCGGATCAGGAAAAGAATCTGCGCGCAGCTTTGGAAAAACTCGAGCCGCACGCTTTCGATTCCTGTGAGATCGACCCGAGGAAGATCTCGCTTTGTTACGACCCGACCCGGACCTCGCAGAAAGACTTGCTCCAACTGATCAAACAAGCCGGCGGCAAATTGAAGCATATCGAGAGCGAAAGTTCGCCGCTGTTATAGTCGAGGCAAATTTGCAAAGTGGGCGGGGCCTTTGTGCCTGATCAGAGGGCGCAGCGCAACCCCATCCGGGGCACAAAGGCCCCTCCCACATTAAACCAGCCCTAGCGCCGCGCGCGCGTCCCGCGCGAACTTGAAGCCGCCTAACGAAGTGGCCGGCGGGAATTCCTTCGCGAGCGCGAGGAATTGAAACCTCGTGCCCAGAAATTCCGGATGAATCAGCGTTTGCAGGGCGCGGCTTTTTCCCGCCCCGGCGGAGGCGAGCTCGGGATGACTGGCGAGCAGACCCGTGAAAAAATGATGCTGATCGGTGAAACCGGCAAGGCGCAGACCGCATTCCTCGGCGCGCTCGGCAAGGCTCGTCCACTCGACATGGGCGCTCAGGTCGCTCGTCCCAACTTTCTCCAAAAGCGAGGGCAGCACCCGATGCCCGGCGTAGCATTGCAGTGTCCCGCGGCGGCGATGCGGCGCATAAAATTCGTCCCGCACCAACCCGTAATCGGCTACGAGCACCGCTCCGCGGCGCAACTTGACCGCCAGCGCAGCAATCCAATCCAGTGCCACCAGGTTGATTTCCGTTTCGTAGCTTTCGGCCGGCGGCGGCGGAATTTTCGCAAGCCGCTCGCGCAACCGCGCGTCCGCCACCGGGCGATCGACCAACGTGAAGCCGCCGGCAGTTTGGTCGACAAAACGCTCGTACCAGCGACGCGTCGCGTCCTCCCCGGCCGCCCGAAGCAGGTGGACCGGCATGGCGTCCAACAGCTCGTTGGAAAAGTGGACGCCACAAAATCGCTCCATCTCCTCGAGCGACGCCACCCATTCCGTCTTTTCCGAAAATGAGCCAAGCGTTTCTTCCTGCCGCCGCCGCAAGATGGGAAACGGCTCCACAATCCGGTAGCGCAGCTCCGCAAAACACTCTGGATAGCCCGCCCGCAAAGCGTCCAGCACATCGGCCGCGAATTCCCCGTGATGCGCGCCCTGCTCGACGATCACAAAATCGTTCGGCCGATCAAGCGCTTCCCAAATCTCCGCAAATTGCCCGGCCACCAATTTGCCAAACAGCGGCCCCACACTCACGCTCGTGAAATAATCTCCGCGCCGCCCGATCGCGCACCGGCCGGAGCCGTAATAGCCATGCTCCGGATGATAGAGCGCCTGCTCCATAAACCACGCGAACGGCGCCGGCCCTCGCGCCCGCAGGCCGTCCTGGATGATTTGAATTAGTTCCAAATTGCCGTTGTCCATGGGGCACCCTTCGGCCCGTCATGCGCGGATTCCAGCCCAGCGCGGGCGCGCATCGGTTCCTACCATTACCACTCCAATTTGGATTTTGCAGAAGTTTGCCGCTAAGTTGCGCGCGATTGCCAAATCCTTTGGGCTCCCGCCCACCTCGCCGCATGCCTGTTGATTATTTCACGCCAACGGAGTTTTCCCGCGTCCACCGTCCCTGGTACACGCGTCCGTGGCTTTTCCTCCCACTGATCATCGGGGTCGTCGTCATGGTCGCCGCTCTGCTCGCCTTCCTCCCGGTCGCGGCCTCGCTCGAACAACAGGCCGCCGGCTTCGATCTCTCGCATCTCGAGCAGATGGAATCGGCCAGCGTTATTGTCGATCGGAACAACAAAATCTTCGGCCAGATCTACGTCGAGAATCGGGAGACCGTCCCCTACGATCAGTTGCCCCCCAACCTCGTGAACGCGGTCATCGCGATAGAGGACAACAAGTTTTACCAGCATCATGGCTACGACTTGCTCGGCATTGCGCGCGCCGCGCTCAAGAACGCCGCGGCCGGTCACGTGCGGCAGGGTGCGAGCACGATCACCCAGCAATTGGCGCGCAACAGTTTCGATCTCAAGGGCAAGACGTTTCGCCGCAAGCTGCTCGAGATGTTTGTCGCCCGCCGGATCGAGGACCATTTCTCGAAACGCAAAATCATGGAGCTTTACCTCAACCGGATTTATTTCGGCGGCGGACTCTATGGGGCGGAGGCGGCCGCGCGCGGCTATTTCGACAAGCCGGCCCGCGAAATGTCACTTGCCGAATGCGCCACCCTCGCCGGGCTGGTCAAGAGCCCGAACAAGCTCTCCCCGTGGGCCGATCGGGCGGCCTCGCGCGAGGCGCGCAACTTCGTTCTCTCCCGGATGCGCGAACTCGGCTTCATCACCGCGGAGCAACACGAGGGCGCGCAGGCGGAGGATTTGGTCATCGGCAACCGCCAGAACGCGCGCGGACAAAATTACGCGATCGATTACATCCGCCAGCAGGTGATCGCGGCCGTCGGCTGGGATCGCGCGATGAGCGACGGCTTCCGGATTCACACCACGATTGATGCTCACCTGCAGGACGTCGCGGAAAAATCGCTCCGCGCCCAGCTCGATGCGGCCGAGGAGACGCCCGGCTACCATCATCAGACCTACACGCAATACGCCGCGCTCACGCAGGAGGCGCGCAAGAACAATTCGCCTAAAGGAAAGCCGGGCGCGCCGCCGGAATACCTGCAGGGCGCCGTCATCGCGCTCGACAACAAGACCGGCGGCATTCTCGCCCTCGTCGGTGGCCGCGATTTCGAGCATAACGAATACAACCGCGCGCTCCAGGCGAGACGCCCGCCGGGCACGGCGATGCTGCCCTTCGTTTATGCCACCGCCTTCGAAAACGGGCTTTTCCCCGGTTCGCTGGTCGAGGATTCCGCGCTCGATAACCGCACGGTGATGATCGGCGGCACCACCGGTATCCTCGGGGAGTGGGGACCGGAGGACGCTAATAATCGTTACGAAGGACCGATCACGGCGCGGGAGGCGCTCGCCAAATCGAAGAACGGCGCGGCGGTGCGCGTGGGCATGACCGCCGGGCTCGAGGCCGTGACACAGCTGGTGCACGCCGCCGGCGTGGAAACTAAATTACGGTCCTATCCCTCGACCTTCCTCGGCAGCAGCGAGATGACCCTCGCCGAGCTGGCGCTCGCCTACACCATTTTCCCTAACGAGGGCTGGCGCCCGGCGCCGCCCCATATCCTCGATCGAATCGAGGACAAGGAAGGGACTATCGTCTGGCGGGCGGAGCACAGCCGCGCCGAAAAGCCGGTTCTCAAACCGGAGATTGCGGCCGAGGTCACTTCCTGCCTGACGGATGCCCTCGCGGAAGGAACCGGACAGGTCGCCTACCAGAAATATGGTCTGAAAAAATTTCCCGCGGCCGGCAAGACGGGCACGGCCTACGATTTTACCGACGCGCTCTTTGCCGGTTACGATTCGGCATTAACCTGCGTCGTCTGGGCTGGTTTTGACAAGCCGCAAAAAATTTATCGCGGCGCTTTCGGGAGCGTGCTGGCGCTGCCCGTCTGGGTGGACGTGATGAACGCCTCGATCGCCAAATATCCGCCGCAGGAATTCCCCATGCCGTCGGGTTTGCGCAAGATCGAGATTTGCTCGAGATCCGGTCTGCTCGCGACCGATCGATGCTACGAGGACGTGCGGAGTGCGAGTGGTGAGGTCGTGAAACGCCGCACCAGCTATTTCGAGCTGGCCACGGCTGGGCAAATGCCGACCGATCCCTGCGACGTGCATACCGATTCCGTCCGGACCCAGTTGGCCAAGAAGTTTGAAGACAGCCAGTGGCCGCGGGCGGCCCTCGCGATCGACACCAAAGAGGTCGCGCCGGTGATCATGCGCGCGCCGACCCTGGTCGCTGCGGAAGACCCCTACAATGCGGTCGGCTCGACCTCCCAACCGAAGGCGCTGGCCAAGGCAGGTGACAAATCCGTGGCCACTTTCGATCCTGATAAACCGATCAAACGCGCTCTTCCGGTGACGCCCGAGCCCGCTGCCCCCGTGGAAGTGCGCCGCGCGCAGCCAGTGCGACCAATCGACGAAGCGGGAACCGAGCAGTTGCTGCAGAACGAACCGCCACCGCCGCTGGATTTTGGTGACGACCACTGAACGCGGCCGGGTGGACGGCTTTCGCCTCACGGTTCTCAATCCGGGCGGTCGCGACCCGGCGCAGGATTTCTCGCGCGGCGTCCCTGGGCCTAACGACAGCGGCCATGCGCCGGTCAATTTTCACGGCTACACCGCCTGCACCGGCGGCGCGTTTCACTGCGACGCGCGGCGCGCGATCGCCGAAGACCAGCCCGTGCTCCTCCTCTTACGCGGCGATTTCAAGGCCACCGAGCGTGCGCTCGGTGCACTGAAGAAGCACGGTCTCACGGTCGCGGTCTCGCTCAAGGAGACCGGTCTGCACCAAATCGCGCAGCAACTCGCCGCGCCGAAACGCGCCGCACTCTTCCGCGAGATCGTGCGCACGGCGGATGGTTGTCTCGCCGCCACTTCGGAGGCGCTGCCCTTCTATGGCACTGGCGCCTTCATCCCAACGCCCTACCCAATCGATGATCCGCGCTGGGATTTTTCCCGGCCGTTCGGCGAACGGCGCGGGATTTTTGTCGGCACGCGCGAGTGGGATGTGCCCTCGCGCCATCATCTCGCGGCACTCCAGATCGCGCTCGAACTCGACGAACCCGTCACGCTCTTCGACGAAAACCCGCGGCGCTGCCGCAAAATCCTGGCCACGCTGGGCGTGCCGGAAGGCAAGGTAACTATTCACGCGCGACGTCTCCCCTACCGGGATTACCTGGCGGAAATGGCACGGCACAAAATCGTTCTCCAGGCCGACAAGAGCGCGGTCCCGGGGCAGGTCGCCGGTGACGCGCTTCTTTGTCGCCTCCCCTGCGTCGGAGGAGACGGCGCGGTCGATCGCCTCGGTTTTCCGCGCACCTCCGGACATGGGCGTTCGTTAGGCGAACTCAAGGAACTGGCGACGCGCTTGCTCGCTGATCCGGAATTCCACGCCGAAATCACCGCGGAATCACAGGAGCGAGCGCGCGAGCTGCTTGGCTTCAAGACGGTTGCCCGGCAATTGGCGCAATTTTTCGGAAGTCTTGCTCAGCGGCCGAGCGCTTCCTGATAGCAATCTTCCAGGGCCCGGGCCTGGGCTCGTTGTTCGAATTTCTCCGCCACCGCGGCGGCGCCGCGGCGCGCCAGTTGCGCCAGTGCCTCCGGCCGGTCGGTCCAGGCGAGCAACGCTGCCGCCAGCGCTGCGTGGGCGCGCTCTGCAACCAGAACGCCGCTCACCTCAGGCGTGATCGCCTCCGGAATTCCGCCGTGATTGGTCGCGAAGACCGGCAGCCCGCTCGCCATCGCTTCGAGCATGGAATTCGGAACTCCCTCCTGGTTGCCATCGCCGCCGAGCTCGCTCGGATGCAAGAAAATATGCGACTCGTAAAACTGCTCGCGCAATTGAGCCTGCGAGAGAAAACCAACAAAGCGGACCCGCTCCTTGAGACCGAGCTCGCGCGCAAGATTTCGCAGCTCAAGCAAAAGCGGCCCTTCGCCGGCAATCGTTAAAATCGCGCCGGAATTTTTCGCCGCGAAAACGGCAAAGGCGCGCAGGCTGGTCTGGAATCCCTTCTTCTCGATCAGGCGCCCAGCCTGCAGGAACTTCCAGACGCCATCTTTAGGCCAAACCCGCGGGCGAAACGGAATTTCCGTCAGCGGAATGCCCGCGCGGTGCAGGCGGATCTTGCCTTCGTCGCACCCGAGTTTCTGGACCGCGCGGGCGAGCGATTGCGAGCGAACGAGCACGAGGCGCGCGGCCGTCAGCATTTCGCGTGTGGCGGAGCGATAGCGGGGCTTATCGAGGTCGACCAGCACGTCGGCGCCATGGAACGAGACAACCGTCGGTTTCGGCCAGTGGCGGATCAGCGGCAAGAGATGGACGGCGATGTGGCCGAAATAGATATGCAGCAATTGCGCGTCGTTCGTGGCGAGAAGCCGCTCGATCTGCGTTACCTCCCCACGCGACATTTGCCATGGGGCATCCTGGAGCGTGCGAAACCAAAAGCGCCGCAGAAAATGCGTCGCCGGTTTTCCCACGACGAAGACCGGCGCAAACGGAAAGCGCTCCGTTTCCTCGCGCTTTTGCGCGATAACCACCGGCCGAAAACGCTCGAGCGCCGTGATCTGCCGGTAGATATGCAGCATCTCCGGCTTGAGAAACGTCGCGCAATAACAGGCGACGACAGGCGGAGAGCGTTCGGGCACGCCTAACGTTCAACGGCAGCGCACGCCGGGCAACTCAATCTGAGCGACCAGCCGACTCAAAAACTCCAGGCGAAAAGCGAGATGCCCTTCGGTTTGCCCGGATCGTTGGGATCGTGCATGACATGCTCCTGCGCGTTGCCATAGCGCGCGGGCGCCGCGGGATTGATCAACTGGATCGGCCGGCCCGTGCGGATGGCCACTTGCACCGCTCCTTCCGTCGGCACAAAAGGCGCCGCGGCGGGCGGCCTCGGCTTCGGCAGAGTCGTCGACAATTCCCCGTTGGATCTGGCCTTTGCCGTGGTCGACAACTTACCCTGCACCTGAGCCTGCGCGAAGGCCATCCCGGTGGTCAACGCGAGCAACATGCTGATGAGCAATTTTTTCTTCATAATCCTTCTCCCAAGACTGCGAGCGCCGCGCAATTTCTTGCCCACGCTCTGACCTCCCTCCACAATTATAGATCGATGGACTACATTGAAAAGGCCGCACGTGTGCTTGATTTGGAAATTTCCGAGCTCCAGCGGCTTCGTCAACGGCTCGGGGAAAGTTTCGCCCGGGCCGTCGAGGTAATCAAGAAGACGGTCGAAGCACGTGGCAAGATCATTGTCCTTGGGGTCGGGAAATCCGGCCACATCGGCGGGAAAATCGCCGCCACCCTCACCAGCACCGGTTCGCCCGCGGTCGTCCTCGATTCGCTCAACGCCCTGCACGGGGATCTCGGCGTGATCGCGGATGGCGATGTCGTCCTCGCCCTCAGCTACAGCGGCGAAACCGAGGAACTGCTCCGCATCCTGCCGGCGATCGCGCGTTTTCAAGTCGGCGTGATCGCTATCTGCGGCGCGGCCGATTCGACCCTCGCGCAGAATTGCGACGTCTTTCTCGACGTCAACGTCGAGCAGGAGGCGTGTCCGCTCAATTTGGCGCCGACCTCGAGCACGACCGTCATGCTCGCGCTCGGCGACGCTCTCGCGATGGTCCTGCTCGAGGCGCGCGGTTTTCAGAAGGAGGATTTCGCGAAGTTTCATCCCGCCGGCATGGTCGGCCGCAGCCTGCTCCTGCGCGTCCACCAAATCATGCGACCGCGCAGCGCCCTCGCACTCGTTAGGCCGGAGACGACTGTCCGCACGGCTCTCGAATTAATGACCTCGCTCCGCGCCGGCGCGGCGGTCGTGGCGGGCGAAGACGAGCAGTTGCTCGGCATTTTCACCCATGGCGATTTCGTGCGGCATTACCAGAATGATTCGCACGTCGGTGAGCGATTCGTCGCCGACCTGATGACCCTCAATCCGGTGGTGGTGCGGCAGGACAAACTCGCGGTCGAGGTGCTCAACCTGCTCGAACGCCATCGGATCGATGATCTCGTGGTGGTGGACGAGCGCGGCGTGCCAGTCGGAATCGTCGATTCGCAGGACCTGACGAAACTGAAGTTGCTCTGAGGTGGACCCTGGACTCGTCGCGGCGACTCCCTCCGAAGAACGCTCGCCTGCGCCTCCGGGTTGATGGTCAAGCCGCCGGAGGTTGCTTTAAGACCGCGCTCCTGCTAAAGCTCTCAACTCTCAACCAACGACTCTCAACTACTTCTCATGGCCGCCGCTAACGATCTTCGCAAAGGAATGGCAATTAAATACAATGGCAACACCGCCATTGTCCTCGATGTGCACCACCGCACGCCGGGAAATCTGCGGGCCTTCGTCCAGGCGATCATCCGTTACATCAACACCGGCAAGAGCGCCGATGTCCGTTTCGGTTCGACCGACAAGGTCGAGCTGGTCGATATCTCGCGGAGCACGCTCGAGTTCAGTTACAAGGACAACACCGGCTTTCATTTCATGGATCCGAGCACCTACGAAACGATCACGTTGCAGGAAAGTCTGCTCGCCGAGGCCAAGGATTATCTCGTCGAGAATCTGCCGGTGGAGGTCCTTTTCACCGAGGGCCGGCCGGTGCAGGTGGAATTGCCTTCCTCGGTACAGTTGAAAGTGGTGGAAGCACCGGAGGGTTTGCGTGGCGACACTGCGAGCAACGTCACCAAGCCCGCCCTGCTCGAGACCGGCAAGACGGTCAATGTCCCGCTCTTTATCAACGAAGGCGAAACGGTGAAAATCGATACCCGGACGGGCGCCTACATGGGCCGCGCCTAACGAATGGCGGCGCGCCGCGTCACCCGGCACCCGGCACGTGGCCGCGTCAAGGTCGCGCCCTATGTTGTCCCGACCCGGCGCGGCACGCCGCCCGCGGGATCGCTCATGGTCCCGACGAAGTGGGTCAAATTCGTCGTCGCCCTTTTTCTCCTCCCTCTTTGCGCCGTCCTCAGCCAGACGTTTTTCACCTCGTTTGCGCGCGCGACCGTCGCGGAGCGCCTCTGGGCCGGTGAGGAGTTCTGGTTCTTTTCGTTAGGTGCCGTTCTTTGGCTGATCGCCTTTTTCGGATTGCCCCGGCCGATCGTGCTCTACGTTTTCGGCCATGAACTGACCCACGCGCTTTGGGTCTGGCTGATGGGCGGACGGGTCAGCCGTTTCCGCGTCGGCCGCGAAGGCGGGCACATCCTGACCGACAAGAACAACTTTCTCATCGCGCTCGCCCCTTATTTTTTTCCACTCTACAGCATTTTGGTCCTGGCGATTTACGGAGCGCTCAGCCTGTGCGTGAACCTGCAGCCCTACGGCCGGTTGCTCTACGCGCTGGTCGGTGTGACCTGGGCGTTTCACTTCACCTTCACCTGCTGGATGATCCCAAAAAATCAGAGCGACCTGCGCGATAACGGCACGATTTTTTCCCTCGTCGTCATCTACCTGATGAATCTGCTCCTGCTCAGCGCGATGCTTATTATCGCTTCACCCAATATCACCTTCGCCGGGTTCGGCGCCGATATGGTGCGGAACATCGCCAACTTTTCGCACGCGGTGGTGAATCTCGCCGAGCGCTTCAGCCGCGGCGCGTGACAGCACCGCCCGCACTTTCCCGTGTCAGATCAGAACAGCAAATGGGAGCCGGGCGAACGCCTCCGCCAGCGCGAGGGCGGAATTTTTTTCCTCCTTGGTTTCACCGGTGAAGAGATCGCGGCCCGCGGTAAAGCCGGCCGGCAAATTCACCGCCGTATCGCCCCAAGCGGGACCGATCGCGGGAAATCCCACGCGCGAAGAAAGCCGCGGCGCAAGCACAATGATCGAGTGGCCTTCGTGTTCTCGCGTAAACGCAATGCAACAATCGGCGCGACTGCCCGTTAGGCTGAGAGGCGTGTAGCGGCCATCGCGAAACAGCGCCGCATGGTCCCGGCGGAAAGTGAGCAGGCGCTGGGTGAGGAAGAGCTTGATCCGTCCGTCCGTCCAGTTGCCTAACAAATCCTCCGGCGTCGCGCCCGCCAGCGAGTCGAGCATGGCCTGGCGCCGCGCGTAATCCACCGGCCGCCGATTATCCGGATCGACCAGACTAAAATCCCAAATCTCATTCCCCTGGTAGATGTCCGGCACCCCGGGCGAGGTCAGTTTGAGCAAGGTTTGCGCGAGCGCGTTGATCGCTCCCGTTCGCGCCACTTCCTCCGCGAGCGGGATGAAGCTTTCGAGGAAACGATTGCGCGGCGCGGGATCAAGAATTTGCGCGACGAAATCCATCACCGCGGAATCCCAGAGTTCGTTAGGCTGAACCCAGCTGGTCTTGAGCTTGGCCTCCTTCAGCGCCTTCGCCATGTATTGCTGGATGCGCGCGAGGTAGGCGCCGCGCGCCGCTGCGCTCAGCTCGCGGAACGGCTCCAGCGGCCAGGTGCCGAGGAGAATCTGGTAGAGCAGATACTCCTCATTGGCATCCGGCGCCTCGTTCTCATCGACCGATTTTTTCCAGCGCTTGTTCAGAGTGCGCCAGCGGCCTAACGAACGCCGCCACTCCTCCGGCCGCTCCGCAATCGCGACCATCCGGGCGCGCACGTCCTCACTCCGTTTCGTGTCGTGCGTGGAGGTGGCGAGGAGCGCGGCCGGCCAGTGCGCCTGCCGCTCGGCGTTCCGGCGATGAAAGGCTTCCACGTCCAACCCAAAGCGCTGCGGTTCACCCCCGACTTCATTGAGAGCCGCGAGGCGATTGAAAATGTAAAACACCGTGTCCTCGAGACCCTTTGCCATGATCGGCCCGGTGCTTTGCTGGAATTTCAGGACGAAATGCACGTGGTCGGCGCGCTCCTCCTCGCTCAGGTTTTCGGGGAAGCGAAAAAGCAAAATGTCGCGCAGGAAATTGAAGACCGATTCCTCCAGCGCGGGATTGCGCCGCTTGGCCGCTGCGACCGCGCGCTCGATCACGGCGCGATCGGCATCGTTCACCGGACGGTCCGGCGCGAGATAGGTCCGGTAAACCGGGAAACAGGCGATCGTCTCGCGGACGGCGAGGGTGAGAGTGTCGAGGGTGTAATCGCGATACCATCGATTTTTTTCGGACAACCGATCGAACATCGCGCCCAAAACATTGACGTCGTTGGCCAGCGAGAGGCGCATGACGAGGCGCTTCTTCGCGTAAACGAGGTGACCGAATTGCAGGGTGTGCCCGATAAATTTGTGAAAAGTGCTGGTGATGGCGCGCTCCGCCGAACCGTCCACCAGCACGCCGATCGCGTCGTTCATGAAATCGTATCCGGTCGTCCCGTGGACCAGCCAATCGCTTCGCAATTGTTCCGTGCCGCTCAGGATTTTCTCGACCACGAGATAGATCGCACGCCTGGAGGGACTCGCCACGGCGAGTCCCGGAGACGCGGAAGCGCGTCCCTCGGCCTGCAGCCCTTCCGCGCAACGGCCTTGCAACTTGCTAATATATTCCTGCGGCAAATAAAGCCCGTCGGGGTGATCGATGCGCAAGCCAGTAACCGCCCCCGTTCCGACCAGTTCGAGGAGAAGCTGATGCGTCGCCTCGAAAACTTCCGGCACTTCCATCCGGATCGCGGCCAGGTCGTTGACGTCGAAAAAGCGCCGGTAGTTGATTTCCTCCGCGGCCACCCGCCAGAACGCGAGGCGGTAGGACTGCTCGTTGAGCATCTCGTCAAGGCCGTCAAAACTGCGCGCGTCGCCCGGCTGGCCGTTGATGATCGTGAGAGCTTTTTCGATCGCCGCCTGCACTTCCGGCGCTTCCTGGCAGCGTCGCTCCAGCCGGCGCTTGATGATTTCCTTTTCCCGCGTCCGTTCCGCGATTCGCTCCGGATCGGTCTCGGTCCGGCGCGGGAGATATTCGAGCGCGGTGAGGATGCTCTGCAGCTCGGCATAAAATTCCTCCGCCTGATGCGCGCTCAACTGTTCGAGCGCAATCTGGAGAACGTGGCGGTAGGTGCCGGGGGCGATCGGGAATTCATGTTCGAAATAACGCAGAAAAAATCGGCCGCTCTCGAAGTGCACAACCAGCTCCCCGCGCTCGAGCACACGTCCGTATTGGTCGCCGAGGATCGGGAGCAGCACCTTGCCGCGCAGACCGGATTTGAGCGGATGCCAATCGATGTCGAAATAGGGAGCGTAAAAAGAGCTCGGCCCGTTCTCCAGCACATCGGCCCACCAGAGATTGCCCGGCTCGACGATTCCCATGTGGTTCGGAACGAAATCGAGCATCTGTCCCATCGCGCGCGCGTGCAGCTCCGCGACCCAGGCGTCATACTCCGCGCGCGACCCGATCGCGTCATTGAGCTGGTTGTGATCGGTAATGTCGTAGCCGTGCAGGCTCTCCGCGCGCGCCTGGAAATAGGGGGACGCATAACAATCGCTGATCCCGAGCGCGTGGAGATAGGGGACGATCTCGCGCGCCTGCGCGAAGGTGAATTCGCGGTTGAACTGAAGGCGGTAGGTGGAACTGGGAATGCGTGGATGGTCGGGATTCAAGACCCTTGATCATAGCGGAAGCAAACGTTCAACGTCCAACGTTCAACGAAAGACCCTCTTGCTCGAGTCATTCGATGTTGGACGCTGGCTTCAGCTGCGAAGGTCTCCCTACATTTTCTCGGGCACTCTTATCCCGAGAAGATCGAGTCCCCGCTGCAAAGTGCGTGCGGTCAATTCGCTTAAAGCGAGCCGCGTCGCGCGCGCAGGTTCGTCCGCCTTCAGCACCGGGCAGGCCTCGTAGAAAGCGTGGAAGGCGTTCGCCAGTTCGAAGAGATAATTCGCCAGGATGTTGGGACGAAAATCATGCAGCACCTGCGGCACACTCTCGGCAAATTGAGTGAGGCGCTTGGCCAGGTTCAGCTCCGCCGGTTCCACCAGCGTGAGTTCGTTAGGAGCGGAGAATGCTTCGCCCGCCTTGCGGAAGATCGAGCGAATTCGCACATAGGCATTCTGTAGGTAGGGCGCAGTGTTCCCTTGCAGGGAAAGCATCCGATCCCAGGAAAAAATATAATCCGTCATTCGATACTGCGAGAGATCGGCATATTTGACCGCGCCGAGGCCGATCGTCTGCGCGATCGCGTTCTTCTCCGCCTCGGCGAGGTCGGGATTCTTTTCCTCCACGATTTTGCGCGCGCGGGCGACGGCTTCGTCGAGCACTTCGCATAACGGCACGTTGTCGCCCGAGCGCGTTTTCATCAGCTTACGGTCGGCCCCGAGGATGCTGCCAAAGGTAATGTGGCGAAAATCCGCGGTGTAACCTTCGCGCCGCGCAATCTCAAAAATCTGTTTGAAATGCAACGTCTGCGGCGCACCCACGACATACCAGACCGCGTCCGCCTTTAAGTCGTTGATGCGGTAATCGACGGTGGCGATGTCGGTGGTGGCGTAATTGAAGCCGCCGTCGCTTTTCCGAATAATGCACGGCCGCTCGGCGAGCTCGGGAATGTCGCGGAAGAAAACGCAGACCGCGCCTTCGCTGATTTCCGCGAGACCGGATTTGAGCAGCCGATCCACCACGGCCGACAGGCGATCGTTGTAAAAACTCTCCCCGCGCTGGAGGTCGTAATGAATATCGAGGATCCGGTATGTAGCTTCGAATTCCTGTCGCGAAAGAGCGACGCATTCGTTCCAGATACGCAGATTTTCCTCGTCACCGGCCTGCAACCTGACGAGTTCATTGCGGCAGGCATCACGGACCGCTGGGTCGCTTTTCGTCAGTTCGTGGGCCGTCTTGTAAATCCGGACCAGCTCCCCGATCGGATCGCGCGCCAGCGCCGCCCGATCGAGCAGATTTTTCCAGCCGTAAATCACCATCCCAAACTGCGTGCCCCAGTCGCCGATGTGGTTGTCGCGGATCACGTCGTGCCCGAGAAATTGCGCGATCCGGGCCAGCGCGTCGCCGAGGACGGTGCTGCGGATATGCCCGATGTGCATCGGCTTGGCAACATTCGGCGAGCCGAAGTCGATCACGATACGATGCGGCTTTTCCGCGAGCGGAACACCGAGGCGTTCGTCCTGCAAGAGCTGGGCCGCTTTCGCCGCGACGGCCGCCGGCTGAAGCGCAAAGTTGATGAAGCCCGCCCCCGCGACCGTCGGCGGCTCGCACCATTCCGCGACCTCGAGCCGATCGATGATTTTTTGCGCGAGGGCTCTCGGGTTTTCGCCCCGTTGTTTGGCGAGGACGAGCGCGACGCTGGTCTGGTAGTCGCCAAAACGGGCGTCGGTCGCGGGCACCACTTCGCCCTTGGCAGGCAATCCGGAGGCGGCCAGCGCGCGCAACAATTCTCGCGTCAATAAAGTCTGGAAAGTTTCCATGAACGAATGCGACGAACTTAACAGGCGACTGAAGCGTGTCATCCCGAGCGCTGCCGAGGGATCCCGCGGCACTGCCTGAAACGGCTGCCAGAAGAGTTTTGCAGCCGTGGCGCCATCTTCACGTTGCCTCCCGGGATCTCTCGACTGCGCTCGAGATGACGGCTCGCTTGCCGCCGTTCGCTACTTCTGGGAGCGCTCCTGGAAAATCGCCAAAATCTCTTCCTTCGTCCCGGCGCTCGCGAGGCTCTCGCGCACGGAGCGGTCATTCAAGAACTTGGCGATCGACGCGAGCGTGCGCAGATGGGTCTGGAATTGATTCTTCGGCACGATAAAAAGAACGACAAATTTCACCGGGGCGTTGTCGAGGGCATCAAATTCAATTCCCTTTGACGAGCGTCCGAAACCCGCGACGACTTCGGCGACGGCCTCGGAGGAGGCATGGGGAATGGCGATGCCAAAGCCGATTCCGGTGCTCATCGTTTCTTCGCGCTGTTTCAAGGAAGCGAGAATGCTTTCGCGGTTAGCCGGATCGATTTTGCCCTGGCCTACAAGCAGATCGATCAACTCGACGATCGCCGGCCAGCGCTCGGTCGCTTTCATCTCCGGAATGATCTGCTCGGAAGTTAGAAGGCTGGCCAGAGACATGCGGAGTTTTCCGAGTGGAGCGAAAGCTTAGCGTCCGCTCTTGGGTTGACAAGCGCGAATGGCGGCAAAGGAACCATAGTTCTGGGCGTCCCAAACATCGCGCTAATCTTTCAGCCGGTAAGTGAGCTGCCGAGAGAGCAGCCAACGCACCCCAAACATGTCGATGGTGGCGCGCACCGCGCGGTTGCCGAGCCCGTATTTGCTCTGGCCAAATTTGCGCGCGCGATGGTTGACCGGCACCTCGACCAACCGGTAGCCGGCGCCTTTGACGAGCGCGGGAATGAAGCGATGCATGCCCTTGAAGGGCACGAGCGTGCGCACGCATTCACGGCGCATTGCCTTGAGCGTGCAGCCGGTATCGCGCACCCCGTCTTTCGTGAACCGGCTGCGGACGAAGTTGGCGATCCAGCTCGTCAGGCGTTTGACCAGCGTGTCTTTGCGTTGCGCGCGATAGCCGCAGACCAAGTCTGCCCCGCGCTCGATCTCGGCGAGCAGGCGCGGAATGTCGGCCGGGTCATTTTGCAAATCGCCGTCGATCAGGACGACGGTCGCGCCGCGGGCCGCGTTGGCCCCGGCATAAAGCGCCGCGCTCTGGCCCGCATTCTGCGCAAAGCGGAGCACGCGAACCGCCGAGCCACTCGTTAGGCGAGCGAGCGTTCCATCGGTCGAACCGTCGTCGACGAAGATGATCTCGTGCTCGAGTCCGGCGAGCGCGGCCGCCAACTCCGCCTGCAAAATCGGCACGTTCTCTTCCTCGTTGAAGAGCGGCACGACCTCCGAAACCTCCGGGTGCGATGGCCCACTGCTCATAGGGGCATCGTCCGGTAATCGTAACAGGCGTAAACCTGGATCGTGCGCAGCAGCCGGCCGCCCGTGCGCACTTCGATCGTGGCGACCCGCTCCATGCGCTCGAAGGCGCCGCGGATATTGCGGGGCGCGCGCTCTGGTTTTCCCTGCTCAAGATAGAGCGCCGTGCGGCCGACAAAGACATTTTCGCCCTGCTCCTCGGTGTAAACTTCGTTCGCATCACGCGCCGCGTTCGGCGGCAGGGGCACAAACTCATCGTAACGCGGCCAGAAGGAAAATTGGTTCACCATGTCCTGCGATTCAGGGAGGTAGACCGGCGGGTGACCCGGCCCCTCGACGCGTTTATCGGGCAGGTAGAAGGAAAGCTCGGAAGCACGATCGCGTGCGTCGGCGATCAGAAAAACAGGCTTGCCGGTCTGCTTTTCGAAGTCGCTTCTCACCTGGTTGACGGCTTCGGCGAACGAACGCCAACCGCGTAATCGATCGCTCGGATCGCGTCCTCGAAAATCAAGCCCGCGATTATTCACCAGCAAAGCGACGAGTAGCGCGCTCATCACCAGGCCGAGAACGACCGCGACTCTGGTCCAATTTTGGGCGGCGACGCGCGCCGCGGAACGCTCGCGCCAATAGGAAATCGCAAGAATGCCGAGGCTGAGGAAAGCGAGACCGTCCCAGTTCGGCGCGGCGGCCTTGTTCAGTGAAAGAATCGTGTAAAACAGGAAGACCGGCAGCCCAAACCAAAGGAGATAAAGCACCTTGAAATTTTGCCGGGCGCGGCGCCAGCTCGCGACCACCGCCCAAACGAGCCCGAGAAAAAGTAACGGCGAATAGGTGACGAAATGTTCCCCGAGAAAGGAAAGCAGCTCGAGAGGATGAAAGCCGGGCGCGTGATTGAGGCTGCCCCGCGCCTTGAGATGCGCGAGCGTGATCCAGGCGTGCTGGGAATTCCAAACGAGCGGCGGAAGGGTGCAGAGCGCGCAGACAAAGAGGAGCAGATAAAGACTCGGCCGCACAAATTCGCGGCGCAGATCCCGGGTGAGAAGGAGGACCAGCAAAATCGAGATCAACTCGAGCGCGTTGGTGAATTTGCAGAGAAAGCCAAGGCCGATGAGCAACCCGGTGAACGGCCACCACCAGGAAAACCTGGGGCTCCGCTCAAGGGCGAGCCAGAAGGTGTAAAACGCCGCTACCCAGAAGAAAATCGAGAGCGGATCGATCGTCAGGACGAGGCTGCCGAGATTGAAAATGGGGGTGATACTAAGCGCGACTACGGTCCAGAAGCCGGCGAGCGCGCTAAACAAGCGGGACGCGAAATAATACAGCAGCAGGCTCGTGCCGGCGGCGAAAAGCGGGCTCCAGAAGCGGACCCCGAATTCGTTGTCGCCAAAGAGCGCCGTGCTCGACCGGATGACCAAGGCCACGCCGGGACCTTTGCTGAAATAAGAGAGCGCCGGCCGCTGCCCCCACATCCAGTAATAAGCCTCGTCGGGCGAGAGTTGGGTGGCGTTCAGGAGCGCGAGGCGAACCACCGTGAGCACGAACAGAAAAATCCACACAGCGCGCGTCGTGCTCATGAGATGGAGTCACCCACCAGGCGGGGATGCCTGACGAAAAACTGCGGTGCCCAGCGCGCGGCGGCGCGACGATAAACCGTCTCGAGGAGCGCGAGGAGGAGCGCGGTTTCGCCGGCCGCCAGGAAAAAAGTCGCGAGCACGTCGCTCGGCCAGTGCGCGCCGAGATAAATCCGCGACCAGGCGATGGCCGCAGCCAACAAGAAATAAAGCCATCCCCAGCGCCGGAAGAAGAAGGTGAGGATAAGGGCAACGCTCACATTGTTGACCACATGACCGGAGGGAAACGACGGACCCGAGCGGTCGCGATCGCGGGCGTCGGAATAGCGAATCTCCACTTTTTTGAAGAGGGTCAGAAATTCCGGGCGTGCCTTGGCCAACTCCACCATCCGCACACGCTCGACCTGTTTCGGACGGCGACGATCGACCAGTTTCTTCAAACCTGAGGTCAGGCTGCCATTTACGAGGAGGACAAAGCCGATGCAGAAAACCAGGGCGCGCCCCTTGAATCCACCGAAGATTAACGCAGACAACGCGAGCAGGACGAACAACGGTTTCCAGATCTCGACGTTGCTGATCGCCGCCATGAACAAATCGAGCGCCGGATGCGTCCATTGCTCGTTGATGAGATGAAACAAAATTTGATCCATGCCGAAGCTTTAGGTTTTTAGCAGCGACCGGACGCGCCAGCCTCACTTAAAGCTTAAAACCCAAAACTTAAAGCTCTCCTCATGCGCAAACTGATCATTCTCGTTGCCGGAGCCGTCCTCGCGGGGATGGCGGCTCACGTTCCCGCCGAACCGCCTTCCGCACCGGAAATTCTCGACCAGGTGCGGCTCCAACAGTCGCAGCAGCAACTCGATCTGCAGGGGCAACTGCGCACCGGCGCGACGGTGATCCCGTTTCGCATGACCCAGACCGGTCCGGTGATTCGCTACACCTTCGCGAATCCGCCCGAAGTGCTCCAACTTCGCCTCGGCGAAAAGAATTCGCGGCTCGATTTGGTGACAGAGAGCAGCACGAGGAAATTTTCCGCCTCTCGGCTCGACGAAAAAATCGGCGGCACCGGCGTGACCTACGGCGATCTCGCGCTGAAGTTTCTTTATTGGCCAAACGCGCAGGTCATCGGCGCCGATAACATTCGCACCCGTGATTGCTGGAAGCTGCGGTTGCCGGGGCCGGGGAAGGACGCACAATATTCCAGCGTCCTGCTCTGGGTGGACAAGGAGAGCGGCGCAATCATGCAGCTGGAAGGTTACGACCAAACGGGCCGGCTCGCGAAGCGCTTCGAAGTGGTCTCCGCACAGAAGATCGAGGGTCGCTGGTTCCTGAAACAAATGCGGATCGAGGAATTGCAGCCGGGGACGACCAAGGTGCTCGTGCGCACCTATCTCGAGATCAAGAAACCGGGTTGAGCGCCCCGTTGTAGGGCAGGCTGGAGATGCGAAGCATGTCCCTCCGGTGTGGGGCGCGCTTCCGCGTGTCCCAGGACCGGCGATGCGGCGGCGGGTTGAGTGAAGCGCAAAACCGCGTAGTAGTGGGCGGATGTTTTCCGCACGTTTTTCCC
>DATMNS010000055.1:0-3447 GCA_035568735.1 Chthoniobacterales bacterium
CTAGCTTTTGCTCTGCGAAACTACTTCGTTCAGCTTGAAGATCGGCAGGAACATCGCAATCACGATGCCACCCACGATCACCCCGAGGAACACGATCAGGAGCGGCTCGATCAACGAGGTCATCGCATCAAGCATCGCTTCAATTTCTTCGTCCCAAAAATCGGCCATCTTCTCGAGCATGGTGTCGATGCGGCCCGTCGCTTCGCCGGCCGCGACCATGCGCAGCATCATCGGCGGAAAAATTTTCTTCTTCGAAAGCGCCACCGAGAGGTTGTCGCCTTTCTCGACGTCAGCACTGACGCCTTTGATACTCTCTTCGACGACATGGTTGCCGGAAGAACCGCCCACGATCTCGAGCACTTCGAGAATTGGAACGCCGCTCCGGATGAGCTGGGCAAACGTGCGGGCAAAGCGCGACATGCAGATCTTGTGCACGAGCGGCCCGAAGACCGGCAGCTTGAGCTTCCAGCGATCGCTCAATTGGCGGCCGCGGGTCGAGCGCAAGAAAGCGCGGGTCCCGAAGATCGTGCCACCGATGCCGAGGATCATGAAGTACCAGTTCGCCCGGATGAAGTCACTCAGGTCGATCAGGAACTGCGTCGGAGCGGGCAGCTTCGCCCCGAAATCCTTGAAAATTTCGCCGAAGACCGGGACGACCCGGACGATAAGGAAAGTGGTAATCAAGAACGCGATCGAAATAACGATGACCGGATAGGTCATGGCAGACTTGATCTTCTTGCGCAGGCGAGCACTCGCTTCGAGGAAGCCGGCCAGCCGGTCGAGAATCTCCGAAAGCAAACCGCCGTGTTCGCCGGCTTTGACCATGCTGACGAAGAGACGATTGAAGACCCGCGGATGCTTCGCGATCGACTCGTGAAAAGTCTCGCCGCCCTGGACGCGCGCGGTTACGTCGCTAATGACGTTGCGCAGGTTTTTCTGCTTCTTCGCATCGCACTGCTCGTAGAGGGCGGTCAACGCCTGGACGAGGGAGATGCCCGCTTCGATCATGGTCGCGAGCTGGCGGGTGAAGAGAACCAGATCGGTCTCTTTGACCGACCAGACTTTCTTTTTCTGGCGGCTGGCCGCGGCCTTTTGTTGGAGCGAAAGAACCATGAGCCCGCGGCTCATGAGGCTTGTGACAGCGTTGTCCTCGTTGATGGCGTCTTGAATACCGTTTACGATATTCCCGGCGCCGTCGCGAGCTTGATAGGAGAAGGTCATCATATGATTGTTCTAGTAATTACACTGACTATAGCAAATAGGATGCCACGCTCCCCGGCTCCTCGCACAAATTGCCCATGATTACTGCCGCCGAAGTCTGTCGCCTGACCGATTCCCTCTGGCTTTGGCAGGCTTACGACCCCTCTGTGAAATCCGATCTCTTCTCCAGCGCCGCCCGCATCGGAGATCGCCTGCTCCTGATCGATCCGATCCCGCTTGCCGCGCCGGCCCTGGAAGAGCTGACGTTAGATCGAGGCGTTACCGCCGTGCTGGTAACCAATTTGAACCATCCCCGGGCGGCGGCCGCGTTCGCCCGGCAGTTCAGTGCCCCGATCTACGCTGCCGAGCCAGTGACTCGCGAATTCGGGGCCGCCAATACGGTTACCCTAGCGGCCGGCCAGCAGGTCGCCCCAGGGATGACTGTGATCGCGATCGAAGGCGCGGCGCCCGGCGAATTGGCATTCCATTTCGCCGTCGACGGTGGCACGACGGTAATCGGCGACGCTCTAATCCATCTGGAGCCGTATGGGTTCGCCCTCCTGCCGCCAAAATACTGTTCCAGCCAAAAAGAGATGCGGCGCTCGCTTCGGCAGTTGCTCGATCGGCCATTTGAGCGCCTGCTCTTCGCTCACGGAACGCCAATTCTCTCGGCCGCGCGGGCGCGGCTCGAAGCGCTTCTCGCCGCCGACCATTGACCATCGAAATGAAGCCTACAGAAAGCGGCTTGACGCGTTTCCTGCGCCTGATCCGATTTTCGCACACGATCTTCGCGTTGCCGTTCGCGCTCGGGGCGCTCCTTGTCGCGACCCGGGGCCGGCCCTCGGTGCGGCTCCTCACGCTCGTCCTGGTCTGCATGGTCTGCGCCCGGACCGCCGCGATGCTCTTCAACCGCATCGCCGATTGGACGCTCGACCAGCGGAACCCGCGCACCGAGACCCGGCATCAGCTCATCTCGCGGCCGGTCGCGCTCGCCCTTCTCGTAGTCAGCTCGGCTGCGTTCGTCACGGCCGCGGCGGGGATCAATCGCACCACCATGTTCCTCTCGCCCCTCGCGCTCGGTATCATTTTTTTTTACTCGCTGACGAAGCGGTTCACGGCGGCGAGCCACTTTTTTCTAGGGCTGGCTCTGGCTGTCGCGCCGGCGGGCGCCTGGATCGCGGCGACGGGCCGGCTGGCACTGGCTCCCTTGCTGCTTGGCGCCGGCGTGGTCGGTTGGGTGGCGGGGTTCGATTTGATCTACGCCACCCAGGATCTGGAGTTCGATCGGCGCGAGGGATTGCGCTCACTCGTCGTGCGGCTCGGCCTCGTCCGTTCACTGCGCCTCGCGCAATTTCTTCACCTCGGCATGTTGCTCGCGTTGCTCGCTTTCGGCTTCGCCGCCTCGTTAGGCGGCGTCTATTTTTGGGGCATGCCGTTGGTCGCCGCGGCGCTGGTTTACGAACACCGCAGTGCGGCACGGCTCGATATCGCCGGAATCAACCGCGCCTTTTTCGAAAGCAACGCCTTCGTCAGCGCGGTCTTCCTCGTGAGTGTTGCGGCCGCGCTCGCCCGGTAGAGGCTTCGGTCTGCGGAGCGCCTACGGCTCAAGCTGGGCAATGCGCTGAATGTGACGGCCACCCTCGAAATCGGTTGTCAGCCAGACGCGCACAATCCGCAGCGCCAGATCCTCCGGGATCATCCGCTCACCGAGCGAGAGAACGTTGGCGTCGTTATGCTGGCGCGAAAGGCGCGCAGTCTCTTCATTCCAGCAGAGCGCGCAACGGACCCCGCGCACCTTGTTGGCCGCGATCGCTTCGCCGTTGCCGGAGCCGCCGAGCACGATCCCGCGATCGCATTCACCGCGGGCCACCGCCTCGGCCGCGGGCCGGATAAATTTGGGATAATCGACCGGCTCTTCGCTCGAGGTGCCGAAGTCCTCCACTTCGTTCCCTAACGAGATGAGCAGTTCCTTGATTTTTTCCTTGTAACGAAAGCCGGCGTGATCGGAGCCGAGAGCGATTTTCATTTCGTCGTTTTATAGGAACGCCGCGGCCCTGTCGAGGCTTCACCAAGGTGGGAGGGGCCTCTGCGCCCCGATTGGCGGCGACGCGGGATCTGATCGGGGCGCAGAGGCCCTACCCACATTCTAGGTTCGGGGGAGCGCGGCGAGCTGTTCCCAAAGTTTGCGTTCGGTCTCGCTCAACTTTTTCGGAATGGCAATCTGCGTGACCACGTAAAGATTACCGC
>DATMNS010000056.1:0-5854 GCA_035568735.1 Chthoniobacterales bacterium
ATCAATTCCTGCGCGTAAACCAGGATCGCGGAAAAGGCGGAAGCGAGAATGAGACCGATGATGACGGTGAGCACGCCCGTCCAGAAAAGGTTCGCGTGCGGGAGGGCGAGGGTAAAGGGCGCGACGCCGAGAATTGAAACCCAGATGACCAGCTTGCGTCCATAACGGTCACCGACCGGACCGCCGAGGATCGTGCCGACGGCAACGGCAAAGAGGAAGAGAAAGAGGTGCAATTGCGCCCCCTGGACCGAGAGATGGAATTTGTGAATCAGGTAAAACGTGTAATAATTCGTTAGGCTGGCGAGATAGAAATACTTCGAAAAGATCAGCACGCCGAGGACCGAAAGGGCGAACCAGACCCGGCGCGAAAGAGGATGGGCCGTTTGTTCGCCGGGTGTCGGCCGCGACCTGGCCTCGGCCAAATGTTCCCCGTACCAACGACCCACTCCCGACAGAATGCCGATGCCGAGGAGCGCGACGACCGCAAACCAGAGGACGCTGGCCTGGCCGTGCGGCACCACGATCAAGGCGGCGAGGAGCGGGCCTAACGAACTGCCGGCGTTCCCGCCGACCTGGAAGACGGATTGCGCAAAACCGTGCCGGCCGCCCGAGGCAAGATGGGCAACGCGTGACGATTCGGGATGAAAGATCGACGAACCCAGGCCGACGAGCGCGGCCGCCCCGACGACCATCGCGTAGTGCGTGGCGTGGGAGAGAAGCACCAGGCCGCCCAGCGTCAGCCCCATCCCCCAGGCGAGGGAATACGGCTTTGGCCGGCGGTCGGTATACCAACCGACGAACGGTTGCAGGATCGAAGCGGTCATCTGGAAGGCGAGCGTGATCAAGCCGACCTGCACGAAGCTGAGGTGGAAGCTCGTTTTGAGGAGCGGATAAATCGCGGGGATGAGCGATTGGATCGTGTCGTTGAGCAAGTGCGAAAAACTGATCGCGAAGAGGATCACGAGCACGGTCCGATTGGCCGGGCCGGCGACCGGGTAGAACGCGGCCTGGTTGCGCTCGGATTCGGTCACCGTCGGGTCCATGACGGAGGGAAGCTAGTCAGGCATCGGGCGGACGCGAATCACGCAGCCCGTGGCACGGGATGACAGGCGCACTGAGGAGTGCGATTTTTGCGCCGCGATGCGTGCCCGCCTCACGAAAGACTTTACCTTCGAAGCCGCCCAGACTCTTCCCGCCGCGCCCGAAGGCCATAAGTGCCGCAAGCTGCATGGGCACAGCTTCAAGGTGGAAGTGACGGTCGAGGGCGAAGTCGATCGAGTGAGCGGCTGGGTCTACGATCATGCCGAGATCGGCGCGGCGATGAAGCCGCTCATCGCGGCGCTCGATCACTCGTATCTGAACGACATTGCCGGCCTGGAGAACCCGACGATCGAGAACATGGCGGCGTGGTTTTGGGAAAAGATCGCGCCGCAATGCCCGGGGCTGAGCGAAATTGTGATCCACGAGACTCCGACCGCGCGCTGTGTCTACCGGGGATTGTAGGGCGGTTTGTGACCGCCGTAGCCTAACGAACACGCGGTGATCGGCAGTTGTAGACCGCCCTACAACTTGCGACAACCTATTGCCGCGCCGCATGCACCGTGCCGGTCTCGATCGCCGCTCGGCGTTGCTCGACGATCCGGCTCGCAATCGTGTTCTGATGTGGACATCGGAAACCATGGACAGGAATACAGGATGAAAAGGATTTGGGGGAAGGCGGGAACGGGAATTCCCAAAAATCCAGCTAAGACCCGTTAATCCTGTCGAAGAAATCCTCGAAGAGCGGCCCGTAAAGTGTCCCGCGTTCGGGATGATATTGCACCGCGATCCCGAACGGCCGGTCGCGCAGACGAAACTGTTCGATCACGTCATCCGCCGCGCACCACGATTCCACCACGCATCCCTCCGCCAGCCGGTCGACCGCCTGGTGATGGCAGCTGTTCACCTTCGCAAAGCGATGCCTGGCAGTGGCGTCACTGCGCAGCGGTTGCACGTCGTGCGACTTTTGCGCGGGAAGATTGTGTCCCTCAATGTCGAGCTGCAATGTGCCGCCGAGCGCGACATTGAGCAGTTGCAGACCTTTGCAGATGGCGAGGATCGGCAACCCGCGGTCGAGTGCGTTTTGGACCGCGACAAACTCCCATTTGTCGCGCGGCAGATCACTTTTTTCCAGGACCGACGGATCGGGCACCGGCTGGCGCAGATACTCCGGCGCGATATCGTTACCACCCGTGAGCAGGAGCGCATCCATCTCCTCGAGCGCGACGGCGCGGCGCGCGGCATTCCAGACCTTGATCCCGGGACGGGTCGCGAGGATGGGACGGAACCACTTCTCGTCGCGGCGGCGCATCCAGCTGGCAAGGTTAGGCATCGGCGAATTTGCGACCGCTGGTGCGCGGTGTAAAGGGGCGCGCCGGGGCGTCGTCTTCTTCCTTTCCGCCGGGCGAAGTTGTCAGGAGGCTGCAAAACGTCGAAGATCCTCGCAGGCTCTTAAGAAAAGAAATCCATATGGCTACCAAACATCCGAAAGCGAAACGTAAATCGCCGGCTCGCAAGGTGCGCGACCTGGCGGCGCGCAAAGATCCAAAGGGCGGGGCGCAGAAGAAAGAGGGTCCGGACGATTTGACGGGCATGAGCAACCGCCCACTCACCGCCAACACTCGACGGTCGGCGTAACCTCGTCCCGCGGCCGCGGGATTTTCGGCGCCGTGGCGGTATCTGTTTAGGTTGCGGAAAACGGTCGCGACAGACGCAGACTATGGCCCGCCCCGACCAGCCGGGTTCACCGCCCCGGCGACAAACTCGCAGGCCCCACCTTCCTCGCCCCGAGCCGTTCGGCCAGGCGCCGACCGGAGCGCGCGAGAGCGCGTGCGCTGCCCGGGAGTTCCCGCTATCATCTGACGATGTCCGTTGCCGAAATTGCCGCGGTTGCGCTCACGGCGAGCGACCTGACCCATCGTTATGGCGATCGCATCGCACTCGATCGCGTCTCGCTCCGGATCGCGCCGCGCGAGATCTTCGGCCTGCTCGGGCCGAACGGCGGCGGCAAGACAACCCTCTTTCGCATCCTCTCCACGCTCGTTAGGCCGAGCGATGGCTCGGCCAGCATTCTCGGCCTTGATCTCCTGCGCGAAACCGCCGCGTTGCGCAGCCGGATCGGCGTCGTCTTCCAGGCGCCGAGCCTCGACAAGAAACTGCGGGTCCGCGAAAACCTCGCGCATCAGGGACATCTCTACGGCCTTTCCGGGACCCCGTTGCGCGAGCGCATCGATCATCTCCTGCTCGAATTCAACCTGCGCGATCGCGCGCGCGATCTGGTCGAGACGCTTTCCGGCGGTTTGCAGCGGCGGGTCGAGATTGCGAAAAGTTTGCTACATCGGCCGGAGCTTTTGTTGCTCGACGAGCCCTCTACCGGTCTCGATCCAGGGGCGCGGATCGATCTTTGGCAGACGCTCTACCGCCTGCGCGATCAGCAGGACGTGACGGTCCTTCTCACCACGCACCTGATGGAGGAAGCGGAGCGCTGCGATCGGGTCGCGATTATCGATCGCGGGAGAATTGTCGCCTTGAATACGCCGGATGCGCTCCGGGCCGAGATCGGCGGCGACGTCATCAGCGCGCGGACCAAGGACGCGACGTCGTTAGGCGAACGGATCGCCACCACTTTGGAAGTGGAAGTCAGCGTCCTGAACGATGAAGTGCGGATCGAGCATTCGGATGGTCCCGCTTTCATCACGCGCCTGTTGGAGACGTTTCCCGGCGAGATCGATTCCGTGACGCTGGCCAAGCCGACGCTGGAAGATGTTTTTATCGCGAAAACCGGGCGGCGTCTGAGCGAAGAACAAGCGGATGCCTAGCGCGTGCGGGAGGGGCCTTTGTGCCCCGACTGGGATTGCAGCGCGTCCGTTGATCGGGGCATAAAGAGGCCTCCTAAGTTTACAACCCCATCATTTCGCGGATGTATTTCACCGGCGGACTTCCGAAACTCAAAGCTTCGTCGTTGAATTTCTTCGCGTCGAAATCCTTCCCCGCTTTGGCTTGCGCGCGGGCTCGCAGGTCGAGCCACTCGCTCACCCCGACGAAGTAAGTCGATAACTGCGCCGAGGTGATGCGCGCCCGTTTCCATTTCGCGACCGCCTCGCCTTCCTGCTGGAACCCTTCCTTCTCCATCAGATCGATCGCTTCCTTCTCGGTCATTTTCCCAGCATGAATGCGCTGGTCGATGATCGCGTTGACGATCACGCGCAGCCGCATCTTCAGTTGCTCGATCTTCACTTCCGGACCGCCGAAGCCGTTCTCTGCCATGGTCTGCTCCATGCAAACCGCCCAGCCCTCGATCATGCTCCCGCTCTGGAACATCGCGCGCACCAGGGTCGGCCCCTTGAACTGGTTTGAATGCATCAGCTGCAAATAGTGCCCCGGCATCGCTTCGTGCACCACGAGGTCGTGCACCATGTAGTTGTTGTATTCGCGAAAGAACGATTTCTTCCGCTCCTCCGGCCAGCCGTTAGGCGTGGGTTCGATCGCGAAAAAGGTCTTGCCGTTTTTTTCCAACGGCCCCGGTGAATCGCAGTAGGCGATGCCCGCCCCGCGCTTGAACTCCGGCATCACGATGATGTCGAGCGGCTCATTCGGCACGGTGACGAAGTTCTTCGCCCGGACGAACGCTGTCGCCTCGGCCAGCACCTTCTTCGCGTAGTCCACGATCGTGTCATTGTCCGGATGCTCCTGCGCCAGTTTGTCGAGCACCGCGGCGGTCACCTTGTGCTTGTCGACCAGGGCCGCGGGGTCGGCTTCCGGAAAATATTTTTTGTAAAGCGGCAGCGCGGTCTCGTAGATCGCCGCCTGGGTCGACGCAAGATCGGCCTCCGCGCGCTTCATCACTTCTTCCATCGGCAGGTCGGAGGCGAGGGCGAAGTGCAGTTTCTTGCGATACTTCTCTTCGCCCAGCCGGAAGTCGCCGACGGAGCGCGGAAGGAGATCGCTCTGCAGCCATTTCTTGTAGTCCTCGAGCACGGCCCCAGTCTTCTCCTGGAGCGGCGCGATTTCCTTTTTTAGTTCCGGCGCCTGGTCGAGGAGGGGCGCGAACCCCTGGCGGACTAACGAGATCGCGCCCTGCGTCTGCTCGATCGCGGTCTGGGTGTCGATCTCCGGCGGGCGCTGCAGATTGGCCTTGGCCTGCACGATCACCGCCGGGAGCGCCTCCATCCGCTTGCGCAGGTTGGCGATCCGATCCGCGGCCGGCGCGAAATCGCGCGCCACAAGCAGGTAGAGGCTGTTAGCGAGGCTCTCGTTGTAAACCAGCGGGTTCGATTCCCATTCCTTCAGCTCATCGAGCTGGAAGAGTTCGTAATCGATCGCGTCCTGCAGAATCTGGGCGTCGATCTTGTTCGCCCCGGTCAGCTCCGCGCGATCGATCTTCCCCAGCCGGGTGCGGAAATCGTGCGCCGCCGCGCGCGCCTCGGCGAAAGCGTGCGGCGAATAATCTGTCAGGCGCGCATCGAATCGATGATCGCCCAGGTTCGTCGCCTCCTCGGGATTGCGTTGCAGATATTGTTCGATGTAAGCCTTGGCCGTCGTTTCGAAGTGTTCGTCGGCAGGCGTCGCGCGCGCGGCGCCGGCAAGGGCCAACCCGGCCAGGGAAAGAAGGGCGAGAAATTTCATAAGCGAAAACAGGTTGGCGCGAATCGCGCCCGGATGCGAGCCGCAACTCGGACGAATGCTGCGCCTAGTCGGGGCGCAGAGGCCCCTCCCACGTTTTCGCCTCCGCCAGTGCGGCCTGCTTTTTGCCTAACCAAAGACTGAGCACGCACCAGAGCGCGGCGAGCGGCGCGGCAGCAAACGAGATGCCGGT
>DATMNS010000057.1:0-9785 GCA_035568735.1 Chthoniobacterales bacterium
GAACGAAAACGGGGGGCAAAGTAAGCCCGGGGAACAGTTAGTCCAGAGAGGGGCGATGCGCGGTTGCGATTGCAAGGGGCGGCAATAGGTTAACGCCTCGTGGTCGAAAAAGGAGACAGCGCTGTCCAACCTCGCCGCAGCAGAAGTTGGATCCGCCGGCTCCTCATCGCACTCGCCACCATTTTCCTGCTGCTGGTCGTGTTTCATGGGCCGATCTTGCGCTCGGTGGTCCATTCGCTGGCCATTCATCTGGCGGCGAAGGAAAATCTGAAACTCGATTTCCAGATCGAGGGCGGCATCCTCGGCGAGATCGAGCTGCGCAACGTCCACGCCGCGGCCACCGGCCCCGCTGCAGTGCAATCATTCGACGCCGATTTGATTCGGGCCAATTACAGCCTGACGAATCTCATCTTTCACGGCACGGCGGATTTTCTGAAGGACGTCGAGGTGCGGAATGTGACCGCGGTGCTCGATCCGGCGAAGGCTGCCGTGCCCCTCCCGACAACGCCGTCCCAGCCTAACGAGATTAATCTGCCGGTGTTTTTCCCCGACCGATTGCAGGTGACCAGTTTCAACCTGACGATTCGCGGTCGGCCCCAGGACACGGTGGTGCGCAATTTCAATCTCGGGCTTTATCCCGACCGCGAAGGCGTGTTGCGGATCGACCAGTTGCAGATTCCAGATGTCCACCAGTGGACCGACATCACCGCGACGACCACCTACGCGAACAAGAACATATTTCTGCGCAACTTGACGCTCGACGACGGGCATCATTTCCAGACGGTCAACATCGACGCGTCCAAGGCTGGTGGCGGTCGGCTGAGGTTGCAGATCGCGGGTTCGTTGGGGAAAGGAAAGATCGAGGGAAATGTCGATCTCAATCCGACGAAATCATCCTTCAACACGAGCACGAAGGTGAGCGCCTCCGGCATTTCGCTGGGTGAGCTGAGCGAGTATTTCGGCCGCCCGGCGGGCGCTCTGGCCGGGGAGGTGAAGGATTTCAAAATGGATTGGCGCGGCACTCTGGACCAGCCGCAGACCTGGAACGGAACGATCACGGCCCAGATCGAGAACGTCCGGCAAAGCGGACTCGAGCTCGATCATGTAGGGCTCGAGGTGGTGGCGGCGGATGGCACAGCGACCGTGCGCGAGGCGCGCGCCGACACCGGCACGAATCATGTGCAGTTGCGCGGCACGGTGCAATTGCCGGAGACGACGGAGGGTTTTCGCCGCACGCCGGGAAATCTGCAGGTGGCGGTGGACGCGCCCGACCTGAAAAAGTTGACGGCTTTCTTCCCGCAGCCGGTGACCGGAAGCCTGCAAGCCAACGGCACGATTAGGACCGATGACTCGGTCGCGCGCCTGGAGCTGGCCGTGAAGGGCGACCTGGTCGGGTTCGACAAGGCAGCGGCGAAGACGCTCACGGCGAAGATTTCGGCGACGAAGAAACTGCCCGCCATCGGAGCGACTGAAGAGCCGTTTTACGCGAATCTGACTTCGGCGATTTCCGCCGAGTTGGATGAGGTTCGTTACGATCAATTCGTCGTCGACGGGATCAACGCGGAGGTCACAAGCAAGGATGCGGCGGTGTCGTTCGAGCCCGTGTCCGTGCGGCGCAAGGCCAACCTGCTTCTCGTTAGGGGAAATTATCAGCTGCCTCCCCTCGGGTCGACAGAATCTCGCCTCACCGCGCAGCCAGTAGATCTGCAGCTTTCATTTCGTGCGCCGCAACTGGCGGATTACTGGCCGGATGAGGCGCCGAACAAGGTCACGGGCGAATTGCAGGCGGACGGCAGCGCGCAGATCCGCAAAGGCGTGGCGAACGGACAGATGAATCTTTCCGGGCAGGGAATCGCAGCGCAGAAGCTTCTGGTGAAGGAGTTCAGCGCGCAGGTCGCGATCGCGAACAATGTGGCGTTCCTGAATGATTTCACAGCCATCCTGAACAAAAAGGATGATGTCGTGGCCCACGGCAGCGCGCAGTTGCAGACGCCATTTCATTACAGCGGCAGCGTGACGGCGAATCTGGCGGATCTGTCGACCTTCGAGCCGTTACTGAGGAGCGACGCGCCGGGAGGGCCGGGGTCAGCGACCCCGCCTAGAGCGGAGGGCAAGGCGAGACCGCTTGCGGGTTCGTTAGTCTTGGACTGGCAGGGGGAGGGCGACGCGGCGACTTTTCGGAATACCGGCAATCTCAAGGCGAAACTCGAGAACGGTCGTTACGCGGAGTTGAAAAATCTACGGGCGACAATTGACGCGAAATACACTCCGCAGGAATTGAACGTTCCGCTCATTTTTCTCGGGAGCGACACGATGGATTTCCAGGCGAGCCTGCAAGCCACGGGCTCGACGCTCGAGATCAGCAAAATTCAGGTCGACCAGGGGAAGGCGAAATTCGCCACCGCTTACGCCGCGCTGCCGTTTACCTGGAGCAACATCGGCCGCGGGCGCCCGCTTTTTCCGCCTGACGGCAAGGTGCTGATCAGTTTCCAGTCGGAAAGCCTCGATTTGAAAAAATTGTTCGAGGATTTCGGCGTGCCGCCGCCGGTTTCCGGCTCCCTCGACGTGAAGCTGGAGGCAAAGGGGCCACTCGATCGGTTGACGGCGAGCCTCGATCTGCGGATGCAAGGACTGAGGGCCACGGCAGGGCAAAGCCTGGAACCGGCGACGTTCGACCTTGGGCTCCGCTTGCAGGATAACGAGCTAAAAGCCGCCGGAAAACTCCAGCAACCGAAGGTGCAACCGCTGGAAATTGAGGCCCGTCTGCCGCTCAATCTCTCGCAGACGATCGCTCAGAAAAAGCTCGATCAGAACACGCCCCTCAGCGGGCAACTGCGGATGCCGCGCAGCTCGGTCAATTTCGTTAGGCAATTTGTCCCGGCACTCCGCGTGCTCGACGGCAGCCTTGCCCTGAACGTGGATGTGGGGGGAACAATCGCCCAGCCGGCCCTGAGCGGGGCGGCCGACATGAATATTAATCTGGCGCGCTTCGAGAATGCGACTCTTCCTGCCCTAACGAATTTCAAGGCGCTTCTCAGCTTCCGCCAGAATACGCTCAACTTCGACCGTTTCGGAGGCGATTTGGCGGGCGGACCATTCACTCTCGCGGGCAAAATCACCCTGCCGAAACTGACTGAGCCGATGCTGGATCTCTCTCTGAAAGCGAACAGCGTGCTGGTGGCCCGGAACGACAATCTGACCGCACGCGTCGATGCCGATCTCAAGGTTCAAGGGCCGCTGCAAAGCGCGACCGTCAGCGGCAATGTTCTCACGACCAACAGCCGGTTTCTGAAAAACATCGACATCATCCCGATCGGCCTGCCGGGGCGCCCCGCGCCGCAACCACCGGCGGCCACCCCGATTCTTTCCATTCCGACGCCGCCGCTGCGCGATTGGAAGTTCGACCTCGTGGTCAAAAGCAAGGACCCGTTCCTGATCCAGGGAAACCTGGCGACCGGCGAAGCGATCATCGATCTCAAGCTGAGTGGGACTGGCCTGCGTCCCGGGCTCCAAGGCGAGGTGCGGCTCGCGAAATTCGAAGCGACGCTGCCCTTCAGCACCCTGACGATCGAATACGGCTTTCTCTACTTCAATCCCGACGATCCACTCAATCCGCGGATCGAGCTGCACGGGACCTCGCTCCTGCGCGACTACACGGTTCACGTTTTCGTTTACGGCACGGCGCTCGCGCCGGAAGCGGTCTTCAATAGCGAGCCACCGCTCCCGCAGGAGGAAATCATTTCGCTGCTCGCGACCGGAGTGACCCGCGAGGAATTGACCGGCAGCGGCAACGTCCTCGTCGGCCGGGCGGGCCTGCTCCTGATGAAGCAGCTCTACCGCAGGGTTTTTAAGAACGGCGACGAGTCGACGACGAAAAGCGACTCGCTCTTTAACCGCCTCGACGTCGAGTTAGGTGCGATTGATCCCCGCACCGGCCAGCAAACCGCGACCGCGAAGTTCAAGGTGAACGATCACGTCGTTCTCGTGGGAGACATTGAGGTGGGCGGGGATTTTCGCGGCCTGGTGAAATATCTCATCCGTTTCCGTTAGAAGATGAAGGGACGAAGCGGATCTGACGAAACAGGACATGCGGAAGCATGTCTCTCCGGGGGGACGAGCTTCCGCTTGTCCAGTTTGAAATGGCCCGCCAGTTTCCTTCTTTTCTCTTGCCTAACGACTGATTTCGCGCTCGCCCAGGACGCGGTTCAGCTCCCGGTGCAGAAGCAAGAAGCGGAGGAAAAACGCGCCGTTGCCCAGGCGCAGGAAAAGGTGGCGCAGCACGCCAACCTCGAGATTCGCGGCAACACCGCCTTCGACGACAAGGTCCTGCGCTCCCAGTTGAAGGAGCAAATCGCAACCATCGAAAAGTACGGCCTAACGAGCGCGCGGGGCGACGACGCGGCTTTTTTCCTCGAGCTTTTTTACAAAAAACATGGCTACGCCGAGGTTCATGTGCGTTACACCATCGAGGACGCGAGCCGCCTCCAGCTCGACATCGCCGAAGGCCCGCTCGTCCATCTCGGGAAAATCGTTTTCGTCGGCCGCCAGCAGTTGCCGGAAGAGAGACTTCTTAATTACGCCCTTGGCCCGACGCGGGAGCGTTACTCCAAGGCGCAGTCGCTCCTCCCTTTCGTCAGCGCGGATCTCGAGGAAGGCGCCAGTCTGGTGCAGCGCTTCTATGTCTCCGAAGGCTTCGTCGAGTGCACGATCGAGAAACCGCAAGACGAATACGTGCGGCCCGATCTGGTCGATGTCCGCATCGTCGTGCACGAGGGCCACCAGTATTTCTTCGGCAACATCAATTTTGTCGGACCCACCATCTATGGCGGGGAAGCGTTGCGCGGGCAGATGCTCGATCTGCTGCAGCGGCCTTATACCGAGGCACGACTCGAGGATATCCCGCGCCGTTTGCAGGCCTACTACAAAACGCGCGGATACTACGCGGTCAAAGCGGACGCGTTTGGCGACCCGTCGCTGGCCGTCGATGGGAAGGTGCCCGTGCGGGTGACGATTGAGCCCGGCGCGATCTATTACTTCGACGGCGTCACGGTGAAAGGCACGCAGAAGCTGCGGCCGAGTTATCTCGCAAGACGATTCCGCAAATTCCACGGCAGACCGTACAGCCCCGAAGCGATTGACAAGAGGTTCCGTGAGCTGATGCGGACGAGCCTCTTCAACATTCTCCAGATCAATCCGACGCCGGTCGACGGCAACCATCTGCGACTGGATATCAATGTGGAGGAAGCGAAGACGAGAGAGTTCGGATTTTCCATCGGATATGGATCATTTTCCGGCGCGATCGTCGGCGCGTCCTACGCGAATCGTGATCTGTTTGGCTACGGGCGGCCGGTCACGACCTCGGTTGAGTATTCGGAGCGCGGATACAAAGGCGAGGTGACCTACGAAAATCCTTACCTCTTCGATACGGACTTCGCGTTCAAGGCGCGACTCTCGGCACTGACCTACGACTACGACGGCTATTCCAAGTTTGAGCTTGGCAGCCGTTTTTCTCTGAGTCGCAAGATCACCGACCAATATGAAGTCGGGCTGGTTTACGGTGCACGGCATGTTGAAGTCACGGATGCGACGATTGACACGGCACTGCTCGGCCGGACCTCCTACTTCATCAGCACGATCGGGTTTACCCAGACGCTTGATCTGCGCAAAAACCCGTTCGTCGCGCCGCGCGGCCTGATCTTTGACAACACCTTCGATCTAGCTTCGAGCGCGATTGGGAGCCAGATCGAACTCATCCGTGGCACCGCGCGGCTGAGCTACTATATCCCGTTCGCGTCCGGGCCGCCGGCCCTGGTGGGAGAAGACCTGACGAAGTCGGCCTTTCAGCGATGGTTTGAGCGCAGCCTGCTCGCCTTCGGCGCGCGCAGCGGCATCGTTTACCCGCTCGATAACGCCGGGAAAAGCACCGCGCTGGCCATCCCGATCGACGAACGATTTTTCAGCGGCGGCGGCACAACGGTGCGCAGTTTTACGGAGCGCGACCTCGGACCGCACGATGCGGGTGGCGACCCGATTGGCGGCGAATTCTTTACCATTTTCAATGCCGAATATACTTTCCCGATCTACGGCGAAATCCTCGGTGCGGTCTTCGTCGATGCCGGCAACCTGCTGCCCGATGCGCGCTCGCCGGGGCTGAACGACATGCGCTACGGAGTGGGCCTGGGGCTGCGCTACAATCTGCCCATCGGACCGGTCCGCGTCGACTACGGCTTCAATCCCGACCCGCATGCTAACGAGGCCTCGGGAGCGTTCAATCTCAGTTTCGGTTTCGCATTCTAGGGGGAAGCCTGGGCGCCGCGCGCGCCGCACTTCCTGCTTGCCTGGTGCCTAACGAAAAACTTGCAGATCTGCGTTACTTCGCGGGGCGCTGCAGCTCTGCCAGCTTCTCTTCTGCGCGATTGACGTCGGATTTGCGGCCGCTGCCAAGGGCAAGGAGCTTTTTCTGCCGCTCCAGGTTGCGCAAGGCCGCCTCGAGCTCGGCGCGGTGACGCCGCTCCGTCGCGATCCGCGCTGCTTCCGCGATGGCGGCGATCTCGCTTTCGTTCCCGGGTTTGCCGGTTTCCGCCGCGACTTTTCGCGCTTCTTCCAGCCGCGCCTCGGCCAGCATCGCCTCGAGTTGCACAACTCTCAGTACACGCTGCTCCGCTTCCACTTTGGCGATGATGCCGGCGCGGAAAAGGCGATCCGCGCTGGCCGCCCGCTGGCGCGCCCGCGTCAGGTCATTCTCGATCGCCGACGTACTCCTCGGATCAAGAGTTGATTCATCCGACGCGAGGTTTTGCAACAGGAGAGGCGGCTCGATATCCGCAGGAAGGCTATCGCTTTGTCCGGGGAGCTCCGGGTCCTCGAGGGCGAAGGCGGGCCCGGCCGCGACGAGCATGCCGAGCACCATGAGCCACCGCCTCATGGCGGACAATATCATAGCCCGCGTGGGCGTCGGCGAAAAATCTTACCAGGCGGGTGACCCATCGCGACCTTGCCCATGCGGCTCGGACGATTTATGATTGTAGCTGGGCCACAAACGTCCGTCGTCTGCCACCTATCGATTCGGAAACAAACTTCTTTTATGGAAACAGCCATCGCAGCACCCCAAAAAACCGCCGCCGCTCAGCCCGATTTTCTCCCGCTCGAGGGAACCGATTACGTGGAATTTTATGTCGGCAACGCCAAGCAGGCCGCGCATTTCTACAAAACCGCCTTCGGTTTCCAGAGTCTGGCTTATGCCGGGCCTGAAACCGGCCAGAAAGACCGCGTCAGCTATGCGATCCGGCAACACAAATTGACCTTTGTCCTGACCACGCCGCTGCGGCCCGGCACGCCGATCGCGGACCACATCTCCAAGCACGGCGACGGCGTGAAGTATCTGGCCTTGCGCGTGCCCGACGCCACCTCTGCCTGGAACGAGACGACCAAGCGCGGCGGCAAAAGTTACATGCAGCCGACGAGGTCAAAGGACGCTGATGGCGAAGTCGTCATGAGCGGCATTCACACCTATGGCGACACCGTGCACCTGTTCATCGAGCGCAAGAACTACCGTGGTGTCTTTATGCCCGGCTTCCGCAGGTGGGAGTCGGGCTACAACCCGCCGGATACTGGTCTCCAGTATGTCGACCACTGCGTCGGCAACGTCGGCTGGAACCAGATGAATCCGTGGGTCAAGTTCTACGAGGATGTGATGGGTTTCCGCAATATCCTGAGCTTCGATGACAAGGATATCTCGACCGAATACTCCGCCCTCATGAGCAAGGTCATGAGCAATGGCAACGGCTTCGTCAAGTTCCCAATCAATGAACCGGCGGAGGGAAAGAAGAAATCACAAGTCGAGGAGTATCTCGATTTCTACGACGGCGAAGGGGTGCAGCATTGTGCGCTCGCGACCAAGGACATCGTGAAAACAGTGACCGATCTGCAACGGCGCGGGGTCGAGTTCCTGAACATTCCGACCACCTATTACGACACGCTCCCGGAGCGGGTCGGACACATCGATGAAGATCTCGAGCCGCTCAAGCGCCTCGGAATCCTGGTCGATCGTGATAACGAAGGTTATCTGCTGCAAATCTTCACCAAACCGGTGGAAGACCGGCCGACGCTCTTTTTCGAAATCATCCAGCGCAAAGGCGCGAAGAGCTTCGGCAAGGGTAACTTCAAGGCGCTTTTCGAAGCCTTGGAAAAGGAACAGGAACTACGCGGTAACCTTTAAAAGGGAGAGATCAAGCATGCCGTATTATCAAAGACTCGGCCAGATGCCGAAGAAGCATCACATCTGGTTTCATCGCAACGGTGCAGCGCCCACTTACAAGAACGAAGGCATCGCCTACGAACACGTCTTCACCACGGAAGGTTTTGATGAAGCGTATTCGATTGTCTATCACCTGCGCCCGCCCACGCGCGTGCGCAACGTCGAGCTGATCAAGCATTGGGCGCCGAAGAAGGTCACGGACAGCCCGCTGCGTCATCATCATCTCAAGACGGCGGACATTCCGCGCCGGGGCGATCTTTACACCAGCCGCATTCCGATGTTATTCAACCAGGACATCATCGCCTACCGGGCGCGGCCGGCGAAGACCTACGACAAGTTCGAGTACTACAAAAACGGTGGCGCGGACGAAGTCATCTTCGTTTTCAAGGGTGGCGGCACGCTCGAGACGGTTTTCGGCAAGCTGCCTTATCGCGCGGAAGATTACATCGTCATCCCGCGCGGGATCACTTACCGGCTCGTACCCGATAACGTGCAGGAAGAAGACTATCTCATCCTCGAATCGGCCGGTCCGGTGCGAATTCCGAAACGGTATCTCAATCACGAAGGCCAGATCAAAATGGGCGCGCCCTATTCCGAGCGCGATCTGCATGGACCGAAGGAGATCATCACGATCGACAAGGAGGAAGATGTGGATGTTCTGGTCAAAGACGGCTCGCGTTTCACGCGCGTGACCCTGGCCCAGCATCCCTTCGATGCCGTCGGTTGGGATGGTTATCTCTATCCCTTCACCTTCAACGCGCAGGACTTCGAGCCGATCACGGGCACAGTCCACCAGCCGCCGCCGATCCATCAGACCTTTGAAGTCCGCGGCTACGTCATTTGCACGTTCGCGCCGCGCCTTCTCGATACGCATCCCGAAGCGGTCAAGATCCCGTGGGTGCATGATAATGTGGAAGCCGATGAGGTGCTGTTTTATGTCCGCGGCAATTTCGGATCGCGCCGCGGGATCGAGAGCGGATCGATCACTCTCCATCCGCGCGGAATTCCACACGGGCCGCATCCGGGCACGATCATGGCGAGCAAGGATGCGCTGCGGACCGAGGAGCTGGCCGTGATGTTCGACACCGCGCACACCCTCGAACTGACCGAGGAATCCCTCGCGCTCGACGATCCGAAGTATCCGCTCAGCTGGCTCGACTAAGTTGGAGCGCCCAGGGCCAAACTGCAGGCGGGACGCCTGCTCGACCTGACAGCCGGGACGGCTGTGTTACGTTCTCGCCGTGCAGGAGACCGACTTCGAAATCTCGGAACGCCTAACGTCGGCGCCCGACCGGATGGGAACCGATCGCCTCGAGGAAATGGAGCGCCTCTTCGGCGATCTGCTTGACGCGATCGGCGAAGACCGGACGCGCGAAGGTCTGCGCAAGACTCCGGACCGCGCCGCGCGCGCCTTCGAATTTATCACCGCCGGCTACCGCCAGTCGGTCGAGGAAGCGGTCAACGGCGCGATCTTCGATTCCGACGCGAGCGAGATCGTGATGGTGAAAGACATCGAGCTTTACTCGAT